>DATKAL010000224.1:0-8863 GCA_035498135.1 Anaeromyxobacter sp. | reverse complement strand
CCCCCGAAAGGGAAGGCCGACCTTGGTCGAGCCTCGAACGGGGCCCGGCCGTGGTAGGAGGAAAGGTCGTGCCTCGCACCCCCGCCCTCGCCCTCGCGGCCGCCGCCGCGCTCGCGCTCGCCCTCGCGCCGGCCGAGGCTCGGGCGGAGGGCAGCCCGTTCGTCGACCCGCTCGACGGCGCCTTCGACGTGGACCGCTGGCTCGCCTCGCGCCACGGCTTCGTCCCCATCGTCGCGCCGATCACGGAGCCCGCGGTCGGCTACGGGGCCGCCGCCGGCGCGCTCTTCCTCCACGGGCGCCTGGGCGAGGAGGTCCCGGAGGGCGAGCGCCGCGTCCCGCCGAGCCTCTCGGCGGCGGTCGGCATGTACACGAGCAACGGGAGCTGGGGCGCGGCGGCCGCCCACCTCGGCCACTGGCGGAACGGCGACCTCCGCTACCTGGGCGCGGCGGCCTACGCCTCGCTCGAGCTCTCCGCCTACGTGGCCGCCGACACCCGGGTACGGTTCCGCATCGAGGCGGTCCCGGTGGTCCAGGAGCTCACCGCCCGCGTCGGCGACACCGACCTCTCCCTCGGAGGGCGGTACACCTTCATCGGCTCCCGCCTGCACCCGGGCAACGCGGACGACGCCGCGAGCATCCCCGGCCGCGATCTCCGGACGATCCTGAGCGGCCTCGGCGGGGTGCTCCGCTGGGACAGCCGCGACGGCATCTTCTCCCCCAGCCGCGGAGTGCGGGTCGAGGCGGTGGCCACCTGGTACGCCCCCTGGCTCGGGAGCGACCGGGACGGCTGGCGGGCCCAGATCTCCGAGGTCTCCTACGCCGCCCTCGCCCCCTGGCTGGTGGGCGCGGTCCGGCTCGACCTCCAGCTCTCCGGCGGCGACCTCCCGTTCTGGTTCCGCCCCTACGTCGCCCTGCGCGGCATCCCGGCGCTCCGCTACCAGGGGCGCCACGTCTTCGTCGCCGAGACCGAGGAGCGGATCGACCTCACCCCGCGCTGGAGCGCGGTCGCCTTCGGGGGCGCCGGCGTGGCGGCCGCGGCAGCCCAGCCCACCCTGGCCTTCAGCGGCGGCGGCGGCTTCCGCTACCTCCTCGCCCGCCAGTTCAACGTGCGGGCGGGGCTCGACGTGGCGCGGGGGCCCGAGGACTGGGCCGTCTACCTGATCTTCGGGAACGCCTGGCGGTGAGGACGGTCAGCGCCCGGTCGAGGGCGCCGTCCCCTCCGCCCCGGGGCCGGCGGGCGGGACCCCGCCCGTGGCCGCCGCGCCCGGCACGTAGTCGTGGACCACGTGGGCGACCTCCTCGTCCGGGCGCGGGATCGAGGAGCGGATCCCCGAGCTCCGGCGGGTCCGGCCGGCGGTGAGCTTGAAGACCGGCCCGGAGCGGTCCTCGTCGCACTGGAGGCAGGCGTTGAGCCGCCCGTCCGGCCCGGTCGAGGGCTCGCCCCGGATCCAGCTCCAGGTGCAGGTGGCGAAGCACTCGTACTCGGTGTTCCGGGCGTTGAAGTACCAGGTCCGCGCGCAGGCCGGGCTGAAGCCGAGCGCCTCGAGGCAGGCGAGGCTGCTCGCGGCCGTGAGCAGGATCCCGCACCGGCGCACCGGGGCGGTGAGGTCGGGCTTCTCGAGGTAGACCGCCAGGTCCTGCATGGTGGAGCAGGTCCCGCAGGCGCCGGCGTGGGTGACCGCGAACCCCGCCGCGCGGGCCGCGCTCTCGTCCGGCCAGCTGGCCAGCCGGTAGTGGAGGCCGTCGCCCTCGAACCGCACCCCGCAGACCATGCCCGGCGGCGGGACCGGCGGCGTCCGGCCGCGCCAGGCCTGGTAGGGGTCCCCGTCGAGCCCGGGCGGATCGATCGGGATCTTCGTCCGGAGCGCCGCGACCAGCGCCGCCTCGGGGGCGGGCGCCCCGGCGGCGGGCGCGGTGGGGGTCCCGGCGCAGGAGGCGAGGAGCGCCAGGGCGAGCGCCGCCGGGCGGCGGTCCACGCCCGGCCGCCGCGCCGGGCCATCCCGGCTCAGAAGGCCTCCCCGGCCCCGAAGTAGATCGCGACCGTCCCCTCCCCGACCCCGAGGTCGAGCGTCACGTTGTTCCGGGCCTCCCGGTTCATCATGAAGCGCAGCCCCACGCCCCCGGCCGGCCGGATCGTGGAGAAGAGCGCCTCGCCCGGCTGGGCGTAGCCGGGGACGCTCACCGCCGGGCGGGAGAAGGTCGAGGCGTTGGCGAAGACCGTCCCTCCGAGGAACCCGTCCTGCGTGAGCCGGAAGCGCCACTCGGCCTCGCCGTAGACCTCCGAGGTGCCCCGGAAGCGACCCTGCACGTAGCCGCGCCCGGTCCGCAGCGCGAAGTCCCAGCCGATCGCCGGGAGGGCGAGGTAGGGGAGCGCGCCGGAGGTGACGCCCTGGGCGAGCGCCCAGAAGGCGAGCACGTTCCTGGGGACGTCGTCGGAGAGCCCGACGTAGGTGCGCGCCTCGCCGTAGGCCAGCGTGGCGTCCCGCGTGCTCCCCAGCGCCTTCGGGTAGGCGCGGAGCGAGGCGTTCAGGTACCAGCCCCGGTAGGCGTTGATCGTCGAGTCCCGGCTGTCGAGGACCGCCTCCAGCCCGACGCCCGAGGTGGTGTAGGCAGCGGTGCCGAAGCCGTTCATCGTGCTGTAGGCGTAGTGGCTCGTCACCACCGGCGGCGCGGCGGCGAGATCGAGCCGCTGGTCGACGATCCCGAAGTAGCGATCGAGCCGGTAGCTCGCCCCGAGGAAGATCGCCCCGTGGATCCGCCGCAGCACGGTCTGGTGGAGCCGGACCAGGTTGAAGTCCATGGGCTGCTCGCCGGCCAGGGTGGCGGTCGCCCCGCCGCCGCCCAGGCTGAAGGCCCCGTCCTCGGCGCTCGCGCTCGAGCCGAGGCCGTAGGTGGGCTGGTTGGTGAGGAGGAGCCGGTAGTCGCCCTGGAGCTGCCAGGCGTTCGCCTCCAGCATCGCGACGTTGCGCGACTGGAGGATCACCTGGTTCTTGGAGGTGTAGAGGGCGACCAGGCCGATGTTGGAGATGGTGGTGGTCTCGGGATCGCCGAGGTAGATGCCGGCCAGGGTGGTGATCCCGATGACGAAGCCGTTCTGCGGGGTGTAGCCCACCGAGGGGATGACCGAGGGGTAGAGCTTGAAGGCCTCCAGGGTCCCGCGGCTCTTCTTGAGCCCGATCCACTCGAGCAGGTCCTTGGCGTCGAGGTAGCGCGCGCAATGACCGTCGGTGCACACCTGCCCGTAGCCCTCGCGCCGCGCACATTCCGCGCTCCCCGCGCAAGGGAGCGGCGCGGGCTGGCCGGGCGCGCCCGCGCGGCCGGGCTCCTCGGCGGCCGCCGCGAGCGCCCGCCCGCCGGCGAGGGCGAGCACCAGGGCTGCGGCCAGGCTCCTCGCGGTCATGGCGGCTGGCGCCCCTCCCCGGGCGGCGCTGGGACTGTAGACGACGGGGATCGGCCAGACAAGCGAGCGGAGCGCCCCCGCGCCCCGGCGCTCAGCCCCGGCCGCCGCCTGCCAGGCGCTCCACCGCCTCGAGCAGGGCGGCCACCTCCACCGGCTTGGGGACCACCGGCACCTCGTGCTCGGCCAGGAAGCGGGTGGCCCGCTCCCCGAAGGCGCCCCCGGTGACGAAGGCGAGGCGGGGGAGGAGCGCGGGGAAGCGGACGGAGAGGGCCTCGTGGAAGGCGATGCCGTCGGTGCCCGACATCATCAGGTCGCAGAGGATCGCGTCCCAGCGCTCGCCGGCCTCCAGGCGCGCGAGCGCCTCCGCGGCGGAGTCGAGCCCCACGACCTCGTGGTGCCGCTCCAGCATCCGCTCGAACGAGCGGCGCACCATCGGCTCGTCGTCGATCACCAGCACCCGGGAGCGCGACCGCGCCCCGGCCGCCGTCGCCGGCCGCCGCGCCTCGGGCGCGCCCTCCCCTCCCACCGCCGGCAGGCACACGCGGAAGCGCGCCCCCCTCCCTTCCTCGCGCTCGGCCTCCAGCCGGCCGCCGGCGGCGTCGACGATGGCGCGGGCGATGGTGAGGCCGAGCCCGGTCCCCTGGCCCACCGGCTTGGTGGTGAAGAAGGGCTCGAACATCCGGGCCCGGACCTCGTCGCTCAGCCCGCAGCCGGTGTCGGCCACCTCGACCACCACCTCCCCGTCCTCCGCCCGGGCCGCCACCGCGACCCGGTTCTGGGCCGAGGCGCCCTCGGGGATCGCCTGGGCCGCGTTCATGAGCAGGTTGAGGAACACCCGCCCGAGCTCGTTGGTCTTGGCCTTCACCCGCGGCAGCGCCGGCGGCACCGCGATGGAGAGCGCGGCCCGCTGGGTGAGGTGGTTCCGGGCCATCTGCAGGGCGTTCAGGAGCTCGTCGCGGACGTCGACCTCCTCGACCGCGTCCGGCCGCTCGGGCCGGCCCAGCGAGCGCATCGCCTTCACGATCGCCTCGATCCGGTCGGCGCCCTGGAGCGCCTCGGCGAGCGACTCCCGGAGCTCGCCGGGCGGCGCCGCGCCCGCCCCGCCGGCCGGCCCGGCCAGCCGCTCCAGGCAGTAGGCCAGGTTGGACTTCACCCACGTGAGCGGGTTGTTGATCTCGTGGGCGACCCCGGCGGCGAGCGTCCCCACCGAGGCGAGCCGGGTGGCCGCCATCAGCCGCTGGTTCAGCTCCTCGGTCTCGGTGACGTCGGTCCGGGTGCCGACGATCCGGAGCGCCCGGCCGCCCGCGTCGCGGCGCGTGGCGCGCCCGTGGGACCGGATCCAGCGCCACCGGCCGGGCTCGCTCCGCAGGCGGTAGTGGCCGACGTACTCCTCGCTGCGCCCCTCGACGCAGTCCTGCAGGGCCCTCCAGACGCCCTCGCGGTCCTCCGGGTGGACCAGGCTCCTCCAGGTCTCGGTGGAGCGGGGCCCCTCCCCGACCAGCGCGGCCGGGGCGCCGTCGCGGCCCCCTCCCTGGGTGAGGAGGTCGCGCTCGACGTCCCAGTCCCAGGCGACGTGATCGCCCGCGGCCAGCGCCAGGCGGAGCCGCTCCTCGCTGCGGCGGAGCTCGCGCTCGGCCCGCTTCTGCTCGGTGACGTCCCGGACCACCGCCAGGTAGCCGGAGACCGCGCCGCCCTCGTCCCGGAGGGCCGCCAGCGACGCGTCCACGTAGAGCTGCGTCCCGTCCTTCCGCCGCTGCCGGGCGACGGCGCGCGCCGCCCCCTCCGCGGCCACCCGCGCCGCCATGGCCGACGCCTCGGCCGGCGGGAGATCGGGCTGCACCAGCTCGGCCACGCCCCGCCCGGTCGCCTCGGCCTCGCTCCAGCCGTAGATGGCCTCCGCCGCCCCGGCCCAGGAGCGGACGCGGAGGTCCGGCCCGACCGAGATCACCGCCTCCTGCATGTTGGCCACCAGGGTGCGGAGCTGGGCGTCGCTCGTCCGGAGCGCCTCCTGGGCGAGGCCGAGCTCGGTCACGTCGCGGCGGATGACGAGCGCCTCGTCGGCGGCCACGGCGGCGATCCGGGCCTCGAAGCGGCGGAGGACCCCGCCGTAGGGGGCCTGGTAGTCGATCACCTGCACGGTCTCCGCGGCGAAGGCCCGCTCCATCGCCTCCCGGCCGCGGGGCGCGGCCTCGGAAGGCAGGAACTCGAAGACGCTCCGGCCGATCAGCTGCTCGCGCGGCAGCGGGAGCGGGTCCCCCGCGGGAGCGCGCAGGTCGAGGAAGCGCCCCTGCCGGTCGATCCGCGCCAGGACGTCGGGGATCGCCCGGAGCAGCGCGAGGTCGCGCTCCACGCCGACCCGGAGCCGCGCCTTGGTCTCCCGGAGGTGGCCGGACATCCCGAAGACCACCCAGCCGACCAGCCCGTTGATGGTGGAGAAGACGGCCGTGCCGCCGACCGCGGCGAGGGGACCCTCCGCCTCGAGGAGGACGGCGAAGCAGGTGACGGTGGCCGTGGCGAAGGCGGCCAGCACCACCGGCGCCTCGAAGAGGACCGCCGCCCAGGCCAGCGGCGCCCCGATCACGCCGAGGTAGGCCGCCCCGACGGGCGCGCAGGCGGCGAAGGCCAGACCGCAGCAGACCGTGGGCGCGATCGCCACCGGGAAGATCCAGTCCCGGGTGGTGGGCGACCGCTGGAGGAGGAGCGCCGCGGCGCCGGCGAGGATCAACCCCGCCACGGCCGCGACCGCCCAGCGCGGGCCGGCCGGGTTGCGGACGAGGAGCAGGACCCCGCTGAAGATCGGGCCGACGAGCGCGTAGAGCACGAGGACCAGCCGCCGGCGGGCGGCGGGCGACTCGTCGAAGAGGCGCTCCCACCTCATGGGCGTCCCTGCAGTGGCGTCCCGGCTCGGGACGCCCCCACACGGTGCCAGACCGAGAGCCAGGTCGCTTGATCTGGCTCAAGCCGGACCGACCGCGAGCTCGCCTTCGGGACGGAGTACGCCTTCGACATCTACCGAGCGGACACCGCGACCCGGCAGGGCCGGTCGGAGACGCAGGAGAGCGGGCTCGCGGCCGGGCAGGGCAGCGGGCCCGGGGCTCCGCCGGTCCGCGCCAGCGTCTCCTCGATCAGCCCCTCGATCTCGTCGAGGTACGCGTCGAGCGCGCCGGCGGGGAACGGCCCGCCCCGCCCGGCCGCCTCCCGGAGCTTCGCGAACCAGCGCCTCGCGTCGGCCGCCAGGGTGGCGCGGCCCGCCCGGAAGAACGGGTGGGCGCCGAACGGCCAGTAGGCGCAGGGGCTCACCGCGAGGTGCGTCCGCAGCTCGCCGTCGCTCGGGGCGAGGCCGATCCAGGAGAGCGCCCGCCGGCGGATGCGGGTGCTGTCCGAGCCGAGGTCGTCCATCATCCCGGCGGTGAGCTGCCCGGGGTGGATCCGGTAGCGCAGCACCACCGGGCGGACATTGGCGAGGCGGCCGACCCGGAGCAGGTCCAGGGAGAGGGTCCAGTCCGCGCCCACGCGGAGCGTCTCGTCGAAGCGGATCCGGTGGCGCCGCAGGACCTCGAGGTCCACCGTCAGCGCGCCCGAGATCACCTCGGACTTGAAGAGGCTGCGGGCCCGGATGTCGGCGTCGTCCGTCGCGTAGCGCCAGATCGGCCCCTCGAGGCCATGGCGATCGCACCAGGGCGCCACCGCCCCGCCCACCGCCACCAGGCCCGGGTCCGCCTCGAGCGCGGCGAGCTGGAGGGCGAGGCGGCCCGGGGTCGCCTCGTCGTCGGCGTCGAGGAGCGCCAGGTACCGGCCGCGCGCCTCCGGGAGCCCCGCGTTGAGGGCAGCCGCCTGCCCGCGGTTCCGGGCGAGCGTGAGGAGGCGGATCCGCCGGTCGAGCCTGGCGCAGCGCTCCACCTCCGCCCCGGTGCCGTCGCTCGAGCCGTCGTCCACCACCAGGATCTCGAGGTCGTCCACCGCCTGCCGGGCGAGCGAGCAGAGGGCGCGGGCGATGAACGGCGCGGCGTCGCGCGCCGCGATCAGGGCGGTCACGAAGGGCCTGCGGGCGCTGTCGTGGGGATGGGGCACGTGGCCGTCCGGGGTGTCCCCTGTCCATAGCCGGGCGCTCCGCGGCGCGACGAGCCCTCCATGCGGGGCGTGCCCGATCCCCCCCCTGGCGAGGTCGTCGGGGGTAAGGAGGGGCAATGAGGATCCTCGTGGTGGGAGCTTCGAAGGGCACCGGCGCCCTGGCGGTCAGGGCAGCGCTCGCCCGGGGGCACGAGGTGACCGCGTTCGCCCGCCACCCCGAGCGTCTCGTCATGGAGGACGCCCGGCTGGCGCGAAGGTCGGGCGACTTCCACGACACCGCCGCCGTCCGGCTGGCCGTCCCCGGACACGACGCGGTGATCGTGACCGCCTCGGCGACCTCCCTGCGCGCCTTCGAGGAGGACCCGAACTATTTCTCGCGCGGCACCGCCCTGGTGGTCGAGGCGATGAGGACCGCCGGCGTCCGGCGTCTGGTGGTGCTGAGCGCCTTCGGCGTGGGCGAGACGCGCCCCCTGGTCGGCTTCCTCATGGGCAAGCTCATGATGTCCTGGCTCCTCAAGGTGCCCTTCGAGGATCACGCCCGCCAGGAGGCGCTGGTCCGCGAGAGCAAGCTCGACTGGGTGATCGCCCGGCCCACCCGGCTCACCAACCGGCCGGCGCACGGCCGCTTCCGGCGGACCGCCGCGCTGGAGCGCGTCCCCTCGTCCATTTCCCGGGCCGACGTGGCCGCCTTCCTCGTCGAGGCCTGCGAATCCGAGGTCCTGGTGGGGAAGGCGATCCAGCTCGGAGGGTAGAGCGCGCTCCGAGCGCTGGCGCGCAGCCCCAGGCAGCGAGACCGGGTCGCTCCTGCGCCTGCTCGCCCGGCCGCCCCACCCTGTTGTGTGAAGACGTTGCCACAGGTGTGCGTGGCACTCCCGGACCCAGCCCGGAATTCCCCAGGAAGGATCGGGCCCCGGGTGGCACGATTCTGGCGACAGGACTGGTCGACCGAACTTGCGTCCCGGAGGGAGTTCGATGACCCCCTTGCTCGTCGCCTTGCTGCTCGCCGCCGGCCCGTCGGATACCGTCTACACGGTGGACGGCGGACGGATCGCCGGAACGGTGGTGGAGGAGAGCCCCACCGCGGGCGTGACCATCCAGCTGCCCGACGGCTCGATCCGGCGGATCGAGCGCGGCGACGTGGCCCGGATCGAGTTCTCGGACGGGACGGTCACCACGCTCCGGCCGACGCAGGCGCCGGCGCCCGCTCCCGCCCCCGCCGCGGCTCCGGCGGCCGGACCGCTCGACGCGATCTCCTTCGCCGGCGGCGGCCGCGTCCGGGGCACGGTGATCGAGGAGAACCCCAGGGCGGGCGTGAAGGTCCGGCTGCTCGACGGCTCGGTCCACACCTACGCGACCGAGGACGTCACCCGCATCGACTACGCCGACGGGACG
>DATKAL010000223.1:0-10202 GCA_035498135.1 Anaeromyxobacter sp. | reverse complement strand
ACCTGGTCCCTGCGCGGCCGGTCCGCCTGTCGCTCCCGGAGGTGAACGTGGAGCTGACCGGGCTCGCCGGCCGGACCGACGTGGCCTGCCCCCTCACCGCCTCGATCCGGTGGGGCGACAAGGGCAAGGCGATGATCACCGGCACGGTCTGGCCCCTGGCGGCGCGGGCCGACCTCACCGTCCAGGCCGAGGACCTCGACCTCGCGCCCCTCGGCCCCTACCTGGACGACGCCGCGCCGCTCCGGCTGGCGGAGGCGCAGCGCGGGCTGGCGGCGCGGACCACCGTCGACGCCGGCGGGGAGACGCCCGCCTGGACCTTCACCGGCGACGTGCGACTCGACCGCCTCTCGCTCCGCCACCCGGCGCGGGGCGAGGAGCTGGTGCGCTGGCGCTCGCTCGAGATCCTGGGCGTGGACGCCTCGTCGGCCGCGGCGCGCGCCACCGTGAAGGTCGTGCGGCTCGCCGAGCCGAGCCTCAAGGCGATCGTGTTCGAGGACGGGACGACCTCGGTGCGCGGGTCCCCTCCCCCCAAGCCCGCGCCGCCGGCGCCGGCTCCCGCCGCGACCGCGGCGGCGTCCAGGGCCGGCCCCTCCCCCGCCTGGCGCACGGCCATCGGCCTCTTCCAGGTGGCGCGCGGGCGGGCCAGCTTCGTCGATCGCTCCGTGAGGCCGCCGGTGCTGCTCTCCCTCACCGACATCGACGTCCGGGTCGCCAACCTCTCGTCCGATCCGAAGGTCCGCTCGACGGTGGACGTGCGGGCGAAGGTGGACGGGGCGGCGCCGGTGACGGTGACCGGGACGGTCAACCCGCTCCAGGCCCTGGCCTACACCGACCTCACCGTCGCGGCCAAGGGGATCGATCTCACGCCGCTCGACCCGTACGCCGGCAAGCACCTCGGCTACGCGCTGCGGAAGGGGAAGCTCGACCTCGACCTCGCCTACCGGATGCAGGAGAAGAACATCCACGCGGGCAACGTCATCCGGGTGGACCAGCTCACCCTGGGCGAGGCCACCCACAGCCCGGATGCCACCTCCCTCCCGGTGCGGCTGGGGCTCGCCCTCCTCAAGGACCCGAGCGGCGTCATCCTCCTCGACGTGCCGGTGGAGGGGCGGACCGACGATCCGGAGTTCCGGCTCGGGCGCGTCATCTGGCGGGCGGTGGTCAACGTGGTCGTGAAGATGGTGACCTCCCCCTTCAACGTGCTCGCCGCCCTGGTCGGCGGCGGCAAGGAGGACATCTCGCTCGTCGAGTTCGCGCCGGGGAGCGCGGACCTCGACGATGCCTCGCACAAGCGCATCGACCTCCTGGCGAGATCGCTGGCGCAGCGCCCCGGGCTGGGGCTCGAGCTCGAGGGGACCGCCGACCCGGCCGTCGACGTGACCGCCCTGCGGCGCGCCGGGCTGGAGCGCCGGCTCCGCGAGGCCAAGGCGGCGGCGCAGCGCCCGCCGGCGGCTCCGGACGCCGTGGTCGTCGCGCCGGAGGAGCGGGCCCGCTTCGTGGAGGTCCTCTACCGGGCCGCCCACCCCGCCCCTGGCCAGCCGGCCACGGGCCAGGCCGCCGCCGGGAAGCCGCCGGCCGGGCAACCCGCCGAGCCTCCGCTCACCCCGGCCGCCATGGAGGAGCAGCTCCTCGCCGCCCAGCCGGTCGATCCCGAGGCGCTCGTCTCGCTCGCCGCCGCCCGGACCGCCGCCGCCCGCGACGCCCTGCTGGCGGCCGGCGTCGACCCGGCGCGGCTCTTCGCCGTCGAGGGCGGCCAGCGCGCCACCAGCGAGAAGGGGGCGCGCGCCTACTTCACGGTGAAGTGAGGCGGGGCCGGGCCGGGAACGATCGCGGGCGGGCAGCCCGCGGCCGAGGGAGCGGGCCAGGGGGCCGTGAGCTCGGCCCCCCGCCGCCCGCCGCCTACTTCTTGAGCCCCGTCTGCTTCAAGGCGTCCTTGCACTGCGCGCTCACGTCCTTGGCGTTCTTGTCGAGGCAGGCGAGCGCCCGCCCCTTGCCCGGCTTCACGTCGGCGCAGAACTTCTGGAGGTCGGCCTGGCACTGGCTGGCGGCGAACTTCACCGCCTGGACCGCCTGCTCGAGCTGGGCCGCGGCGTCGTACACGGCGTAGACGCACTGGTCGGAGACCTTGTCCTCGAAGGCGTACAGGCAGGCGAGGATGCGCGCCTGCCCCGCCGGCACGCCCTTGCAGAAGGTGGTGAGCTCCTTGTGGCAGGCCTTCTTCACGCTGTCGGCGAGCGACTCCTCGGCCCGGGCCTGCCCGGCGGCGAGCAGCAACGCCCCGGCCACCATCGAGCCCGCGATCAGCTTGCGCATGATTCCTCCCGTGGCTGTCGGCGCAGTCCTCGGGCGAGCCGTTCGCTCGCCGGGCCCGTGCCGGTGAAGCCGTATCGTGCCCGCGCCACGGTGCCGGTTGAATCGGACCTTCGTCCCTCCGCCGAACCTCGGGCCCGCCCAGGGTCACATCCCCTCGAACCCCGCCTTCCTCCCCGACGCCGAGCCGGTCGGCGACCGAGAGGAGCCAGGCGCCGGCCGTGGTGGACGTCGGGTCCGCGAAGGAGACCTCGTCCGCGGCGAGCAAGGCCTGCTTGAGCTCCTCGGGCGTGCCCACCCGGGCGCGCCATGGCTCGCCTCGGCGCGCGGCCGGCCCGTCCTCATCGGCCACGCGGGTCAGCCCGATTTGTCGAGGCGCTCCTCCGGCCGCCCCGCGCTCGGCGAGGCCGCCACGTGCCCTCGCCGGGGCTCGTCTCTCCGGCCGAGGGCGGGCCTCTCCCTCCGTGAAATCGTCAAGCCGCCTGGCGACCGGAACAGGTCGTAAGGGACCGTTTGGCGCTGCGCGCCCCGTGAACCGGCGTTCGGCCGATCCCGGCGGCGTTCACTCCGAGGCGGGGTGCCTCGCCTTGACTCCGCGCGGCATGGCCGCCCCCGGCCCATCGCGGCTGCGGCGGCGCCCCGGAATGGCACCGTCCGTCCTAGTGCGCCCGTTTAACGGTTCGTGCGCGCGGGATGGCGGCCTGCGCCGCCGCGCCGGAGACGGGCGTACCCCGCGAGCGAGGAGAGGACATGAGGCTCGAAAGGGCAGCACGGACCTGCGCGGCCGCGCTGGTGGCGGCGGCCGCGGCGCTGGGAGCATCGGCCTCCGCCCAGGCGGCGGAGGGCGAGAAGCCCGCGGCGCCGGCGGAGGGTGGGCACCGGATCCTGGAGCCGAAGCCGGGGCCGGGGTTCACCTTCTACACGCCGGGTGGGGAGATCACGCTCTACGGCAACCTGGACGTGTCGTTCGACGCCACCACCAAGGGGATCGCCGACCTCCGGGACGAGAACGGCAATGCCCCCCAGGGCAACGTGGGGTGGATGCCGGCCATGTCCACCAACCTGTCCTACGTCGGGGCGCGCGGCTTCGTCCGCCTGGGCACCGAGTTCCGCTTCCTCTACCAGCTCGAGACCCAGATCGACATCGCCGCCACCTCCGGGTCGGCCAACTCGAACAGCAACAGCAGCACGCTGGTGAAGGGCGCCCTCACCTCCCGCAACAGCTTCCTCGGCCTCGGGTCGCCCTTCGGCGCCCTGAAGTTCGGGAAGACCGACGCGCCCTACAAGCTCTCCACTCAGCGCATGAACCCCTTCTCGGGGATGATCGGCGACTACGGGGTGGTGATGGGCAACTCCGGCGGAGACAACCGGGTGGAGTTCGGCACCCGGCTCGACCACTCGCTCTGGTACGAGTCGCCGAAGCTCGGCCCGGTGACCCTCGCCCTCCTCTTCTCCCCCGGGCAGAACCGTTCCGGGGACTCCGACCAGATCCCGGCGGGCGAGCCGGAGTGCGCCGGCGGGAACATCCCCGGGAGCGGCGGCATCGGCACGCCGGGCGGGGCGCCCATCTCCTGCAACGACGGTTCCTTCGGGAACGTCTTCAGCGGCGCCCTCTCCTACGACGAGGAACCGTTCTACGTCACCGCCGCCTACGAGCGGCACAAGAACGTGAACCGCAACAGCGACATCTACGGCATCTTCGGCTACCCCCTCCCCGTGGAGGCGGCCGGCTACGACGAGGCCGACGTCGCCGACGAGGACGCCGCCAAGATCGCCGCCCAGGTGAAGTTCCCCACCAAGACCACCGTCAGCGCGATCTTCGAGAGCATGCACCGCTACGTACCCGAGTTCCTCAAGTTCCAGAACGAGCGGCAGCGGAACGGGTTCTGGCTCTCCGCCAGCCAGGCGCTCGGGGCGCACGACAGCCTGCACCTCGGCTGGGCCTACGCCGGCAAGGCGCAGGGCGACCCGGGCCAGCACAACACCTCCGGCAACCCCATCCCCGGGCACCCGACCTTCACCGCCGGCGGCCTGGGCGTGGACAACAGCTCCAACATGGTCACCGCGGCGCTCAAGCACGACTTCGGCCAGGACGTGGTCCTCTACCTCGCCTGGGCGGCCACCTATAACCACCAGTACGCCCACTACGACCTCGGCGCGGGCGGCCGGGCCGTGACCACCGACTGCCACGACGGCGGGCTCCCCGCCTCGGGGGATACCACCTCCAACCCTCACTGCTGGGCGGGCGGCAAGCTGATGGGGGTCTCGATGGGCCTGAACGCGAGGTTCTAGGCCGGAACCGGGGCGCAGCGACGTGGCACGCCGCGCCCCGGAGAAGCACCGCTTGGGCTCACCCCCGAAGGGCGCGCGGATCCCGAGCCCGCCACCGGCAGGCTCCCGGACCACCACCACGGAGGGTGCGATGGCACAGTCCAGGAGGAGCTTCCTCAGGCTGACGGCCCTCGGCGCCGCGGTCGCGGCCGGCGGCGCGGGCGCGGCCGAGGCCGGAGCCGCGCCGGCCCCGGGGAGCGCGAAGCGCGGGCTGGCGAAGGGGCTCACGCTCCTCACCGTCCGGCGCGGCGGGGAGCTGCGGCTCGCCGCCCGGACCCCGAAGGGCGTCCTCGACGTGCAGGCGGCCGCGGCGGCGCTGCACCTCCCGGCCCCGGCGACCATGGACGAGATGCTCCAGCGGGAGGAGGGGGCGAGCGTGGACGCGGTGGTCGAGGCGGCGCTCGCCTCGACCAAGGCGCAGGGCGCCTTCGTCCCGGAGGGCGAGGTGGTGCACGGACCGCTGGTGTCGCGGCCCGAGAAGATCGTCTGCATCGGCCTCAACTACCGGCGGCATGCGAAGGAGGTGAACATGCCGATCCCGAAGACGCCGGTGCTCTTCAGCAAGTTCAACACCTCCCTCAACTGCCACCGCGGGACCATCCGGCTCCCGGTCGAGGTGGCGACCAAGTTCGACTACGAGGTGGAGCTGGTGATCGTGATGGGGCGCGAGGCGAAGAGCGTGAGCGAGGCGGACGCGCTCTCCTACGTCGCCGGCTACTCCACCGGCAACGACTTCACCGCCCGGGACCTGCAGCTCGAGACGGGCGGGCAGTGGCTCATCGGCAAGACGCCGGACCAGTTCGCCCCCCTCGGCCCGCACCTGGTCACCGCCGACCAGATCGACCCCGACAACCTCAAGATCGAGTGCCGGGTCAACGGCGAGACCCGCCAGTCCTCCAACACCAGCGACCTGATCTTCGGCACCCGCCAGATCATCAGCTACGTCTCGCGGCACCTCACGCTCCGGCCCGGGGACATCATCTTCACCGGGACGCCCGAGGGCGTCATCCAGGGGAAGCCTCCCGACCAGCGTGTCTGGCTGAAGCCCGGCGACAAGCTCGCCTGCAGCCTGGAGAAGCTGGGCGAGCTCACCTTCGACCTGGTCTGACCGCCCGGGGGGCCGGCGCCGGCTCAGGGCCCGAGCGCCAGGGCCCCGGCCGGCCCGGCGAGGAGCGCCCGGAGCCCGGGTGGCCCGGCCTGGACGGCGAGCTCCACGCCCAGCGCGGCGCAGGCGGCCCCGAACCCCTCCGGCTCCGGCGTCGAGGCCGCGAGCCGCTCGAGGAGGAGCCCGCGCGGAGCGGCGTCGGCCGGATGCGCCCCACCCTCGCCCCAGTCGATGAAGAACGGGAGGAGCCCGCCCCGATCGTCGGCGAGGTGGAGGGTCGACCAGCGGAGGGTCGAGCCGTCCGGCCGGCTCCGCGCCCCGGCCAGCGGCCCGGTGCAGGCGAGGCCGGCGGCGCGCGCCTTCGCCGCCAGCGCCCCCAGCCCGGCGGCCGCGGCCGCCCAGGCCACCAGGCGCGGCTCGCGCAGGCCGGGCAGCATCCGGAACCAGGTCAGCTCGCGCTGCTCCGGATCGGGCGCCATGACCTCCAGGTACCGGCGCCCCCCGAGCGAGAGCAGGGCGTTGCGCGTCCCGCGGCCCGGGTGCACGCCGCCGGCCGCGGCGCGGAGGCCCGTCGCGGCGGCGACGAGCTCCACCCCCCGCTCGAGCTCCGCGCAGCCGAGGACCAGGTGGTCGAGGGCGGGCGGGACGGCGGGGGGCGGGCGCTCGGCGGGCACGGGAGGGGCAGCGTACCGGAGCGGAGGCGCCGCGCCGATCCCCTTGCGGGGCGCCGCGTCCGACCCGGAAGCGCGTCAGGATCGGCAGCCGCGAACCCCTCGAGCCCTCGGAGGCGACATGAAGAAGGTGGTCTGGGGAGTGCTCTCCACTGCGCGGATCGCCACCGAGAAGGTCATCCCCGCCCTCCAGCGGAGCGAGCATTGCGAGGTCCGCGCCATCGCCTCGCGCTCGCTCGACTCCGCGCGCCGCGCCGCGGAGCGGCTCGGCATCCCGGTCGCCCATGGCTCCTACGAGGCCCTCCTCGCCGACCCGGCCGTGGAGGTGATCTACAACCCTCTCCCCAACCCACTCCACGTCCCGCTGACGCTCCAGTCGGCGGCCGCCGGCAAGCACGTCCTCTGCGAGAAGCCGATCGCAATGAGCGCCGAGGAGGCCGGCCGGCTCCGCGCCGTGGCCGGGAAGGTCCACGTGATGGAGGCGTTCATGGTCCGCTTCCACCCGCAGTGGCTGCGGGTCCGGGAGCTCCTGCGGGCCGGAGCGATCGGCGCGCCGCGGGTGGTCCAGGTCTTCTTCTCCTACTTCAACGAGGACCCGGCCAACGTCCGCAACCGGATGGACACCGGCGGCGGCGCCCTCTACGACATCGGCTGCTACGCCGACGTGGCCGGGCGCTTCGTCTTCGAGGCCGAGGCGCGGCGCGCGGTGGCCCTGGTCGACCGGGACCCGCGCTTCGGCACCGACCGCACCGCCAGCGCCCTGGTCGACTTCGGCGAGGGGCGGCAGCTCGGCTACACGGTCTGCACCCAGTGCGTGCCCTACCAGCGGGTCCAGGTCTGCGGGCTCCGCGGGCGGATCGAGGTGCTCATCCCCTTCAACGCTCCCCAGGGCGCGGCCACCCGGATCCAGATCGACGACGGCTCGGCCCTCGACGGCAGCGGGATCCGGACCGAGACCCTCCCCCCCTGCGACCAGTACGCGCTCGAGGGCGACGCCTTCTCCCGGGCGGTGCGCGGCGAGCTCCCCCTCCCCTACGGCGTGGAGGACGCGATCCGGAACATGCGCCTCCTCGACGCCCTCTTCCGCTCGGAGCGGAGCGGCCGCTGGGAGGAGGCGTGAGGGGACGCCAGCCGAGATCGGCCGCCCCCGCCTCGCTGCTGGTAGGCTCGCGGCATGCCCGCCCGACCGGGAGTCCCGCTCCTCGCTGCCGCGCTCGCCCTGTCCGCCCCGCCCGCCGCCCGGGCCGCCGAGCTGGCCACCTACGCCGCCGGCGCCATCCCGGTGGCGGCGGCCGCCGCCAACGTCGAGTTCCCGGTCGGCGGCGACTTCCGTGGCGAGCTCGGCACGCTGGTCCTCGGCCAGGGGACCTACGACGACCACAACCCCTTCCAGTACCTCTCGCTGGTGGCGCCGTGGGCCTGGCTCCACTTCGACGGGGTGAGGAACCTTCGCCTCTCGGTGGCCTTCGAGGAGTTCCTCTACGCCGAGGTCCCGCCCCTGGGGCTCCCCTCCGGCCACGAGGAGCGGCTGGCCCTCAGGGCCAGGCTCCAGCAGCCCCGCGGCGAGGGGGCCCTCTACGAGCTGCTCCAGCTCGACGTCCGCAGCTTCGTCGATCCCGGGGGGACCCACCGCTGGGTCTATCGCCCGCGCTTCCGGATCGGGCAGGGCTTCAACCTCGACGCCGTCCACATCCACTCCATCGTCCTGTACCAGGAGGTGGCCCTCCGCTACGCCGAGGACTCCTACTCGAGGCGGGCCTTCGAGTTCTTCCGGGCCTTCATCGGCTACACCGGGACGACGAGGCGCGGCGTGTTCGTGACCCTCGGCCTGGTCGGCCAGGTGACCCTGAACCCCGCGGCCACCCGCCTCGACCTCTTCTACGGGCCGGTGCTGGCCTTCACCTACCGGGTGCCGTCTCCCCGGGCCGAGGCGGCGCCGCCCCAGCCCTCCGAAGTCGAGCTGCACTGAAGGGGAGCCGACCAGCTCGCGGGGCGAAGCGCAGGGCAAGCCCCGCCACACCGTGATCGAGATCACCGAGGGCCGCCAGAACGACCAGCGGCAACCGCCGCCGTTTCCGACCGCCTCTCTACCGAGGCAGCACCTTGGCGAGGAAGTCCCGGGTCCGCTCGTTCTCCGGGTGGGCGAAGAACTCGCCGGGCGCGTTCTGCTCCACGATCCGCCCGTGATCCATGAAGATCACCCGATCGGCCACCGACCGGGCGAAGCCCATCTCGTGGGTCACCACGAGCATGGTCATCCCCTGCTGCGCCAGGTCGAGGATGGCGTCGAGGACCTCCTTCACCATCTCCGGGTCGAGGGCCGAGGTGGGCTCGTCGAAGAGCATGATCCGCGGCTGCATGCAGAGGGCCCGGGCGATCGCCACCCGCTGCTGCTGCCCCCCGGAGAGCTGGCCCGGGAACTTGGCCGCCTGATCGGCCACCCGCACCCGCGCCAGCTGGTCGCGGGCCCGCGCCTCGGCCTCGGCCCGGGGCATCCGGAGCACCTCGATGGGCGCGAGGGTCACGTTCTCCAGGACGGTGAGGTGCGGGAAGAGGTTGAACTGCTGGAACACCATCCCCACCTCGCGCCGGATGCGCTCGACGGTGCGGTGGTCGTCGGTCAGCTCCACCCCGTCGACCACCACCGCCCCCTCCTCGTGCTCCTCCAGCCCGTTGACGCAGCGGATGAGGGTGGACTTCCCCGAGCCGGAGGGACCGCAGATCACGATCCGCTCCCCGCGCGAGACCGCCAGGTCCACGTCGCGGAGCACGTGGAAGCGCCCGAACCACTTGTTCACCCGCCGCAGCTCGATGATGGGCTCTCCCACGGGTCCGCTCCTCAGGTGCGCGCCCAGCGCGCGAGGCGGCGCTCGAGCCAGTGGCTGTAGCGCGACATCGCCAGGGAGCAGGCGAAGTAGAGGGTCCCCACGAACAGGTAGCCCTCGAGGAAGAACTCGCGCCAGCGGGGGTCGCCGAGGGCCAGGCGCAGCGCCCCGGTCAGGTCGTAGATGCTCACCACCGTCACCAGCGAGGTGTCGAGGAAGGTGGAGAGGAGGCTGTTCACGAAGGCCGGGATCACGAGGACCAGCGCCTGGGGGAGGATCACCCGGCGCTGGATCCGCCACCAGGAGAGCCCGAGGGCCTCGGCCGCCTCGCCCTGCCCGCGGGAGAGCGCCTGGAGGCCGCCGCGGACCACCTCCGCCATGTAGGCCGCCTGGAAGAAGGTCATCGCCAGGGCGACGCGGGCGAGGGCGTCCAGCTTCAGGCCCTGCGGCAGGAGGAGGGGGAAGAGGAAGGAGGCGACGAAGAGCACGGTGATGAGCGGGACGCCCCGGACCAGCTCGATGTAGAGGGTGGTGAGGCCCCGCACCAGGGGCATGGCCGAGCGCCGGCCGAGGGCGAGCACCACGCCGACGGGGATGGAGGCGGCCACCACCACCGCGGTGAGCACCACCGTGAGGGGGAGCCCGCCCCACTCGGCCGGGTCGACCGGCGAGAGGCCGAGCGCCCCGCCGCGCAGGAGGAGGAAGAACGCGGCCAGCACCGGCGCCCAGGCGGCGAGCAGCCAGCGCCGCCAGGCCCGGGGGTGGGCGCTGGCGGCGAGCGCGCCCACGAAGAGCAGGGTGGCGACGAGCGGCCGCCACTGCTCGGAGTACGGGTAGCGGCCGAAGAGCACCAGGCGGTGCTTCTCGGCCACGAACCCCCAGCAGGCGGCCCGGTGCTCCAGGGCGCGGCAGGCGTCGTAGTCGGGCCGGAACACCGCCCGGAGCGCCAGCCAGTCGAGG
>DATKAL010000222.1:0-4558 GCA_035498135.1 Anaeromyxobacter sp. | reverse complement strand
CGACTTCCTGGCCGAGGCCACCCCCGAGGCCAAGCTCCAGCTCATCCGGGAGGAGCAGGCCAAGGGGAAGCTCGTGGCCATGACCGGCGACGGCACCAACGACGCCCCCGCCCTCGCCCAGGCCGACGTCGGGGTGGCGATGAACACCGGCACCCAGGCGGCCAAGGAGGCGGGGAACATGGTCGACCTCGACTCGAACCCCACCAAGCTCCTGGAGGTGGTCGAGGTCGGCAAGCAGCTCCTCATGACCCGCGGGACCCTCACGACCTTCTCGATCGCCAACGACGTGGCCAAGTACTTCGCCATCCTCCCGGCGCTCTTCGTGGCCGCCTACCCGGAGCTGGCGCCGCTCGACGTCATGCACCTCGCCTCGCCCTTCAGCGCCATCCTCTCGGCGGTCATCTTCAACGCCATCATCATCGTGCTCCTCATCCCGCTCGCCCTCCGGGGCGTGCGCTACCGGCCGCTGGGGGCCGCGGCGGTGCTCCGCCGCTCGCTCCTGGTCTACGGGGTGGGCGGGGTGGTCGCCCCCTTCGTCGGCATCAAGCTCATCGACCTGGCGCTCGCCGCGGCGGGCATCGTCTAGGGAGGACGTCATGCGCGAAGCCCTCGCCACCCCCATCCGCCCCCCGGAGCCGCCGCCCTCGCCGGCCGCCCCCGCCCCCGAGTCGCTGCTCGGCCACGTCCTGCCGGCGCTCCGTGCCACCGTGGTGACCCTGGTGCTCACCGGGCTCGCCTACCCGCTGGTGATGACCGGCGTCGCCCGGACGCTCTTCCCCCGGCGAGCGGAGGGGAGCTTCGTCACCGACGAGGCGGGCAAGGTGGTCGGCTCGGTGCTGATCGCCCAGGGCTTCTCCAACCCGGCCTACTTCCAGCCGCGCCCCTCGGCCGCGGGCGACAAGGGCTACGATCCCCTCGCCTCCGGCGGGTCCAACCTCGGCCCGACCTCGAAGAAGCTGCGGGACGGCGCCGCCGCGACGCTGGAGCGGCTCCAGAAGGAGAACCCGGACGCCGCCGGCCCGGTCCCGGTCGAGCTGGTCACCGCCTCGGCCAGCGGGCTCGACCCGCACCTCTCCCCCGAGGCCGCCCTCTGGCAGGTGCCCCGCGTGGCCAAGGCCCGCCAGGTGGCGCCCGAGCGCGTCCGCGCCCTGGTGGAGGAGAACGTCGAGGGACGGGACCTGGGCCTCCTCGGCGAGCGGCGGGTGAACGTCCTCCTCCTCGACCTGGCCCTCGACCGGCGCCTCGGCGCCCCGCCAGAGAAGAAGAACTAGGGGTGGCGCCGCCCATCGCCACCGCCCGGCGCCCCACCGCCGAGGACTTCCTCGAGCTGGTCGAGCGGGGGAAGCGAGGCCGGCTCAAGCTCTACATCGGCTTCGCCGCCGGGGTGGGGAAGACCTGGCGCATGCTGGAGGAGGCGCACGCGCTCAAGGCCCGGGGCGTCGACGTGGTGGGCGCCTTCATCGAGACCCACGGGCGCAAGGAGACCGCGGCGCTGATCCGGGACCTCGAGGTCGTCCCCCGGCGAAAGGTGGAGTACCGCGGGGTGATCGTGGAGGAGATGGACCTCGAGGCGGTGATCGCCCGGCGGCCGCAGGTGGCGGTGGTGGACGAGATCCCCCACACCAACCTCCCCGGCTCGAAGAACCGGAGGCGCTACCAGGACGTGCTCGACCTCCTGGGCGAGGGGATCAACGTCATCGGGGCGCTCAACATCCAGCACCTCGAGTCGCTGAACGACCTGATCCTGCGCAACACCCGGGTGACGGTCCGGGAGACCGTCCCCGACGCCTTCCTCGAGCAGGCCGACCAGGTGGTGAACCTCGACCTGGCGGTGGAGGACCTGGTCGAGCGGCTCCGGGCCGGGAAGATCTACCCGGCGGAGAAGATCCCCTGGGCGCTGGAGCACTTCTTCCGGGACCAGAACCTCGCCACCCTGCGCGAGCTCTCCCTGCGCGAGGTGGCCGAGAGCCTGGACCGCACCGCCGCCCAGGCGGCCCGCCTCGGGGCGAAGCCCGGGCTGGCGCACGGCCGGGTGATGGTCTGCCTCTCCTCCAACCCGCCCCACGCCCTGGCGCTGATGCGGCGCGGCTCGCGGATGGCCGGGCGCCTCAACACCGACTGGTACGTGGCCTACGTGGAGACGCCCCAGGAGGCCCCGGACCGGATCGACTCGGAGGCCCAGCGGAACCTCCTCGGGAACATCGACAAGGCCCGCGAGCTCGGGGCGGAGGTGGTGCGGCTCAAGTCCGACGACGCGGCCGCCGCGCTGCTCGACTTCGCCCGCTCGCACCGGGTGAGCGACGTGCTGGTGGGCCGGAGCACCCAGCCGGCCTGGCGCGGCCTCCTCCGGCGCTCGGTGGTCCAGCGCCTGGTCGACGAGGGTGCCGGGCTCGACGTCCACGTGATCTCGCTCGAGGGCGGGGAGGAGGACCTGTGACGCTCCGGCTCAAGCTCCTCCTGGCGCAGGCGCCGCTCGCCCTGGTCCTGGTGGTCTTCGGGCTCACCTCGGTCTCCACCATCCTCGCCCAGGGGCGGAACCCGGAGCTGATCCTCAAGGACAACTACCGGAGCGTCCTCGCCTCGGAGCGCATGCTCCAGGCCCTGGAGCGGCTCCAGGCCGCCGCCCTGGCGAGCGCCGCCGGGCGTCCCCCCGATCCGGACACGCCCGCCCGGCGAGCCCGGTTCGAGGCCGAGCTGGTGGCCCAGGAGCACAACATCACCGAGCGTGGCGAGGCCGAGGCCACCGCCGCGCTCCGCCGGAGCTGGACCTCCTACCAGGCGACCCTCGACCGGCTCCTCGCCGCGCCCGCCTCCGCGCGCCTCTCCATCTACTTCGACGCGCTCGGCCCCGCCAGCGGGGGGGTGCAGGCGGCGGCGAACGAGGTGCTGGCCCTGAACGAGGACGCGATGGTGGCGAAGAGCGACCGGGCCCAGCGGAGCGCCGAGCGCGACGGGACGGTGGTGATCGCGACCACGGTGGCCGCCCTCGCCGTCGGCCTCTTCCTCTCCCTCGGCCTCACCACCCGGCTCCTCCGGCCCCTCTCCGCGCTCTCCCAGACCGTCCGCCGGATCGGCGAGGGCGACCTCGAGGCCCGGGTGCGGGTCACCGGCAGGGACGAGATCGCCGCCCTGGGGGCGGAGTTCGACACCATGGCCGACCGGCTGGCCGAGTACCGGCGCAGCTCGCTCGGCGAGCTCCTCCAGGCCCAGCAGGCCTCGCAGGCGGCCATCGACAGCCTCCCCGACCCGGTGCTGGTGGTCGACGTCCAGGGGGCGATCTCCAACCTGAACGGCGCCGCCGGGGCGGTGCTCCGGCTCCACCCCGGGGGGTCGCCGCCGGCGCTGGAGGCGCTCGAGCCCGCGGTCCGGGCGGTGGTGGAGCGGGTCCGGGCGCACGTCCTGGCGGGGAAGGGCGCCTACGTCCCGCGCGGCTTCGAGGAGGCGGTCCGGGTCGAGTCCCCCGAGGGCGACCGCCACCTCCTGCCGCGGGCCACCCCCGTCTACTCGGAGCAGGGCGGGGTGGTCGGGGTGACGATCGTCCTGCAGGACGTCACCCGGCTGATGCGCTTCGACGAGCTGAAGAACGACCTGGTGGCCACCGTGGCCCACGAGTTCCGCACCCCGCTCACCTCCCTGCGGATGGCGATCCACCTCTGCCTGGAGGAGCTCATCGGGCCGCTCACGGAGAAGCAGGCCGAGGTGATGGGCGCGGCGCGGCAGGACTGCGAGCGCCTCCAGGGGATCGTCGACGACCTGCTCGACCTCTCGCGCATCCAGGCGGGGCGGATCGGGCTCCAGGCCGAGCCGATCGAGGTGGGCGGGCTCCTCGGGGAGGCGGCCGCGGCGGTGCGGAGCACGGCCGAGGCGGGGAAGGTGGCGCTCGCGGTGGAGGCGCCGGAGCAGGCGCTCCGCGTCCTGGCCGATCCGGAGCGGCTCCAGCTGGTCCTCACCAACCTGCTGGCAAACGCGCTGCGCCACACCGGCCCGGGCGGACGGGTGACCCTCCGGGCGGCGCCCGAGCGCGGCGGCGTCCGCATCGAGGTCTGCGACACCGGCGAGGGGATCCCGCGGGAGCACCTCGACCGGATCTTCGACAAGTTCTACCGGGTCCCGGGGGCGAGCTCGGGCGGCGTCGGGCTCGGGCTCTACATCTGCCGGGAGATCGTGCAGGCGCACGGCGGGACGATGGGCGTCGAGAGCGCGCCCGGCCAGGGCAGCACCTTCTGGCTCACCCTCCCCGCCGCGGAGCGGCAGCCGGCCGCCGCCTGAGACAAGGAGCGTCCATGACCGCCACCGCCGCCACCCCCTCCTCCACCGCGGGCCGCCTCGACGGCTACGCCGCCGCGCTCGCCCGGGCCCGCGCCGCCCGGCGCCCGCTCCTCGACCTCACCGAATCGAGCCCGGCCCGCTCCGGGCTCGGCTGGGTCCCGGCGGTGCTGAACGACCTGCTGGCCGGTGGGCGGGCCGTCGGGGTCGAGGCCGGGCCGGCCGGCCAGGCGGCGCGCGAGGCCGTCTCCCGCTACCTCGCCGATCGCGGGCAGGACGTCCCCGCCCCCTG
>DATKAL010000221.1:0-4830 GCA_035498135.1 Anaeromyxobacter sp. | reverse complement strand
CTGCCCTTCGCGGTCGACGGGATGCCCGCTAGTCCGCGCAGCTGCCCGTCACCCAGGAGCGCCGCGCCGCCACCCGCCGCCCGATCCAGGTGCCGAGGAGGACCCCCGCCACCGACGCGCCGGCGGCGAGTCGCCCCTCCCCGACCTGGACCACCGCGATGCTGGGGCAGCCGCCGCTCAGGGCCCACCCCGCGCCGAACAGGAGCCCTCCCGCCACCGTCCCGGGCTGGATCCGGCGCGGCGGGATGGCGTCGCGCCGGGTGAGCAGGAGGAAGCCGGCCATGGAGATCCCGACCGCGCCGCAGAAGGCGAGGAGGAGCCTCAGGGTCGCGGGCGAGGGGCCCCCGGCGAAGATCCCGAGGGTGAACATGGCGTGGACCTCGCCCCAGTCGGTGAAGCCGAGGCGCGACAGGACGAAGCCCAGGGCGAGGCCGAAGGCGGCCATGGTCGCGAGGCGCGAGGTCCTCACGCGCCCAGCCCCCAGCCGAGGAGGAGCGACACCCCCACCGCCGCCGCCATGAAGCAGCCGGTGGCGACCAGGCTGCCCGGCTGGAGCCGGGAGGAGCCGGTCAGGCCGTGGCCGGTGGAGCAGCCGTCCGCGAGCGTCGTGCCGGCGCCGACCAGGGCGCCGCCGAGGAACAGGACGCCGAGGCCGGCCGCCCCGGTTCCGAAGGCGCGGGCGAAGGCCTCGCCCATGCCCGGACCGGCCGACGCGCCCGAGGCGAGCCGCGAGAGGAGCCCTCCCGCCGCCAGCGCGACCAGGAACGCGGCCGCCTCGGCGAGCCCCAGCCTCGGCCCCAGGGTCCGGGCCCCCGGGGCGGGACCGGGGCTCGGCCCGGCGCCTGCCGCGGCCTCGCCGAACCGCTCCCGGGTGGCTTCGGCGAGGAGGGCGTCCAGCTCCGCCTCCCCCTCGGGGGCGAGCGCGTTCTCCTTCGCCACCGCCAGCTCCTCCCGGATCGAGGTCAGCCGGCCGACCAGCCCCGAGACGCCGAACGGGCGGCGCACCGCCACCCAGTAGGCGACCGGGATCACCCCCAGGGCGAGCGCCCCCGCCCACCACGGCCAGTAAGCGCTCACTGGAGCTCCCAGAGCCGGCGCAGCACCTTGCCGTTGGGGAGCAGCAGGTCGGGGAGCGGCTTGCCCTCCCGGCCGAGCTGGAAGCGGGCGCACTTCTCGAAGCTCGCCTCGCAGTAGAAGGAGGTCCAGACCTTGAGCGAGGCCCTCATCGCCAGCCGCGGGAAGAGGGCGCAGCTCTCTGCGTTGGGGCACACCGTGGGCTTGGTCGCGTCCGTCATGTCGCGCTCCCGGCCCGCTGGAGCGGCCGGGAGGCAGCGTGGCATGAACCCCCCGTCCGGCACAATTCACGCGCCCGCGGGACCGGGCGACGACGCTATGCTCCGGAGGTGCGCATGCGCCTACCTCAGCCCTTCGAGGACCTGGGCCACACCGCCGACCTCGGGGTGCGGGTCCGGGGCGCGAGCGCCGAGGAGGCGGCGGGCCGGCTGGCGCTGGCGCTCGGCGCCCTCCTGGCCGGCGGCCCGGTGACGCCCGACCGCGAGGAGCGGATCGCCGTGGCGGGCGGGCCGGGGCTCGCCGGGACCGCGGTCGCCCTCCTCCGCGAGCTCCTCTTCCGCTTCGCCACCGCGGGGCGGGTCCCGGCGGCGATCGAGGTGCTGCGGCTCGACGAGCGCGGCGCCGAGGCGCTGGTCGAGACCGGCCCGCACGACCCGGGCGCGGAGGGGGTGGACGTGAAGGCGGTCACCTGGCACGCGGCCCGGCTGGAGCGCGAGGGGGCGGGCTGGGTGGGCCAGGCGGTCTTCGACGTGTAGCGCGCCGGGGCGCGCCAGGAGGCGACGTGCAGCTCCGCCGGATCGAGGGCGACCTGTGGGAGCTCCCGCGCGAGGGCGGGATGAAGGTCCCGGGCCGGGTCTACTCGGCGGGGCCGCCCGCGCCCGACGATCCCGCCCTGCAGCAGGTGAGGAACGTCGCCCACCTCCCGGGCATCCTCCGCTTCTCCCTGGCGATGCCGGACATCCACTGGGGATACGGCTTTCCCATCGGCGGGGTGGCGGCGGTGGACGCCGAGCACGGCGCGGTCTCGCCGGGCGGGGTGGGCTACGACATCAACTGCGGGGTGCGGGTGATCACCACCGGCCTCGACGCCGGCGAGCTCCGCCCCCGGGCGCACGCCCTGGCCGCCCAGCTCTACCGCGACATCCCCACCGGCGTCGGGTCGAGCCGCGCCATCCCTCGCCTCTCCGACCGCGAGCTCGACGAGGTGCTGGCGGAGGGGGCCGGCTGGGCGGTGCGCCGCGGGTTCGCCGCCGCCTCCGACGACGCCGACCGCTGCGAGGAGGGTGGGCGCCTCCCGGGCGCGGATCCGGCGGAGGTGAGCGCGCGAGCCCGGCAGCGGGGCGCGGACCAGCTCGGGACGCTCGGGAGCGGCAACCACTTCCTCGAGCTCGACCGCGTGGCGGAGATCTACGACCCGGCCGCGGCGGAGGCCTTCGGCCTGCTCCCCGGCGCGCTCGCCGTCCAGATCCACTCCGGCTCGCGCGGCCTCGGCTACCAGGTGTGCGACGAGTTCCTCGCCGAGCTCCTCCCCGGGTTCTCCCGCCACGGCCCGGACTACGCGGCGCTCCCCGACCGCCAGCTCGCCTGCGCCCCCATCGCCAGCCCGGTGGGGAGGCGCTACCTGGGGGCGATGCAGGGAGCGGCCAACTTCGCCTGGGCCAACCGGCAGGTGATGACCGGCCTCGCCCTGCGCGCCCTGCGCCACGCGCTCGGGGCCTCCGAGCGGGAGCTGTCGGCGCGCCTCCTCTACGACGTCTGCCACAACGTGGCGAAGCTCGAGGAGCACGAGGTGGAGGGCCGGCCCCGCCGCGTCCTCGTCCACCGCAAGGGGGCCACCCGGGCCTTCGGGCCGGGGGACCCGCGGGTGCCGCTCCCCTACCGCGCGGTGGGCCAGCCGGTCCTCATCCCCGGCGACATGGGACGCTACTCCTACGTCCTCGCCGGGACGGCGGCGGCGATGCGGGAGACCTTCGGCAGCTCCTGCCACGGCGCGGGCCGGCTCCTCTCCCGCGGGGAGGCCCTGCGGCGGGCGCGCGGCCGGTCCATCGCCCGGGAGCTGGCCGCGAAGGGGATCGAGGTGATCGCCCGCGCCCACAGGACGCTGGGGGAGGAGATGAGCGAGGCCTACAAGGACGTGGCCGAGGTGGTGCGCGTCATGGACCGGGCCGGGATCTCGCGCCTCGTGGCGCGCCTCGAGCCCTTCGCCGTGATCAAGGGCTAGACCACGTGCCCGGGGCCCTCGCCCCGGTTAGGCCTGGTCCATGACCGATCCCCTCCCGGGCGCGGCTCCCCTCCCCCCCGACCTGGGGCGCCGGCTGGCCGGCGTCCGCCCCGCCCACGCCGGCCCGGGGGTCGGCGCGGGGCCCCGGTTCACCAACCGGCTGGCGCTGGAGCGGAGCCCCTACCTGCTCCAGCACGCCCACAACCCGGTCAACTGGTACCCGTGGAGCGACGAGGCCTTCGAGGAGGCCCGGCGCACGGGGCGGCCGGTCTTCCTCTCCGTGGGCTACTCGACCTGCCACTGGTGCCACGTGATGGAGCGGGAGTCCTTCGAGGACGAGGAGATCGCCCGGGTCCTGAACGAGCGCTACGTGGCCATCAAGGTCGACCGCGAGGAGCGGCCGGACGTGGACGCGATCTACATGACCGCGGTCCAGCTCCTCACCGGTGGCGGCGGCTGGCCCATGAGCGTCTGGCTCACGCCGGACCGGGAGCCCTTCTTCGGCGGGACCTACTTCCCGCCCCGCGACGGGAGCCGCGGGCCCGCGCGCGGCTTCCTCTCCATCCTGGGCGAGATCGCCGACCTGTGGGAGGGCGACCGGGCCCGGATCTCGGCCGCCACCGGCTCGCTCGTCCAGGCGGTCCGCACCGCCCTCGCCTCCCACGGGGAACCCGCCGGGGCGCCCCCCGGCCCCGAGCCCATCGCCGCCGCGGTCGCCGCCCTCCGGCCAAGCTTCGACTCGGTGCACGGCGGGCTGGTACGCGCCCCCAAGTTCCCCTCGAACCTCCCGCTCCGCCTCCTCCTCCGTCACCACCGGCGCAGCGGCGAGGCGGAGTCGATGCGGATGGCGGTCTTCACCCTGGAGCGGATGGCGGCGGGCGGGATCCACGACCAGCTCGGGGGCGGGTTCCACCGCTACTCCACCGACCGCGAGTGGCTCGTCCCCCACTTCGAGAAGATGCTCTACGACAACGCCCTCCTGGCGGTGGCCTACGCCGAGGCCTGGCAGCTCACCGGCCGGCCCGACCTGGCGCGGGTGGCGCGGCAGACCCTCGACTACCTGCTCCGCGAGCTCGCCTCCCCGGAGGGCGGGCTCTTCTCCGCCACCGACGCGGACTCGGAGGGGGAGGAGGGGCGCTTCTTCGTCTGGGAGGAGCGGGAGCTCCGGGAGGCGCTCGGGGCGGGCGCGGAGCGCTTCCTCCGCTTCCACGGGGTCACCGCCCAGGGGAACTTCGAGGGGCGGAACGTCCTCTGGGTGCCCAGGCCGGACGAGGCGGAGTGGGAGGCCCTGGCGCCGGCCCGCGCGCGCCTGCTCGAGCTCCGCGCGCAGCGGCCCCACCCGCTGCGCGACGACAAGGTGCTCTCCGGCTGGAACGGGCTCGCCATCTCCGCCCTGGCCTTCGGCGGGCGGGCGCTGGGCGAGGAGCGGTTCGTGCGGGCCGCGGTCCGGGCGGCGGAGTTCGTCCTCGACCGGCTGGTGGTGGACGGCCGGCTGCTCCGGTCCTGGCGCGACGGCGAGGCGGGGGGGCCGGCCT
>DATKAL010000220.1:0-10417 GCA_035498135.1 Anaeromyxobacter sp. | reverse complement strand
GCTGGAGATCGCCGCCCACCAGGCCCGCTTCGCCGCCCTCTACCACCGCGCCCTCACGGTGGCCAACGGCGCCGCCTTCCAGGCCATGCAGCTCCGGAGCGGGCGCGCCGACCGGGCCTTCCTCGGCGGGATGCTCCACGACGTGGGGCGCTCGATCGCGCTCCGATCGCTCGCCGCCCTCGCCTCGGCGGACGGGGGCGCGCCCCCGCCCCCGGACCGGATCGACCGGGTCCTCGACCGCGTGCACGTGGAGATCGGCGCCGAGTGCCACCAGGAGTGGCAGCTCCCCCAGTACCTGACGGTGATCGCGGTCCGCCACCACGACCCGGCCGTCCCCGGCGACGCCGACTTCGCCGACCTGCACGCGGTCCGGATCGCCTCGGCGCTGCTCGAGCTGCGCGAGCCGGCCCTCGCCCGCCGCGCCGCGGGGGAGATCGCCCAGAGCGCCTCGGTGCTCTCGCTCTCGCCGTTCGCCGTCCGCTCCCTCGACGCCGAGCTGCGCGACGCCGCCCAGCGCGTGAGCGCCGCGTTCGGGCTCGACGCCGGCGGACCCGCCCGGCCGGCGCGGGCGAGGTCCTAGAGCCGGGTTCGGTCCTCGACGAACCGCGAGGCGCGATGGCAGCAGCTCCCGCTGGACCGTCCCGGTGGCGGTTCGGTCGGCCGGGGTGCCGTCGCCGATGGGGAGGGGGCCGCGTGTGGCGAGCCGGACTCTAAGCCGCCAGCAGCGCGCCCCGCACCCCGAGGACCGCCGCGCCGCGGGCCACCGCGGTCTGCGGGTCGTCCTCGATCACGCAGGGGCGGGGGAAGGCGGCGGCCACCGCGGCGCGGACCTGCGGGACGTAGGTGGTCCCGCCGATGAGGAGCACCCCGCAGAGGTCCGCGGGGCCCACGCCGGCGGAGCCGACCGCCTCCTTCGCCGTGGCGAGCGAGCGGTCCACCAGCTCCTGCCAGAGCGGCGCCAGGTGCTCGCGCCGCACCGGAACGTCGAGGTGCTGGGGCTTCCCGCCCATGGAGAGCACGTCGCGCAGGACGTAGCGGGCCTCGGGCGCCGAGGAGAGGGCGCGCTTCACCAGCTCGCACTGGCGCTGGATCCGGCTCCAGGCCACCGCGTCCTTGGTGATGTCGAGGCCGTGGGCGCGGAAGATCCCGCTCGCCACCCAGCGGGCGAAGGCGAGGTCGAGGTCGTCGCCGCCCAGGCAGTCGTCGCCGGCGCTGGCGATCGCCGCCAGCCGCCCGCCCTCCCCGCGCACCACGGTGGCGTCGAAGGTGCCGCCCCCGAAGTCGTAGACCAGGAGCGGCGCCTTGAGGGAGGCCGGGTCCGCCCCGCGGGCCAGCGCCCCGGCGGCCGGCTCGGTGACGATCCGGAGCACCTCCAGCCCGGCCATCTTCCCGCAGCGCTGCATCGCCTCCAGGACCTCGGGGGTGGCGGTCACCGGGACGGTGAGGACCGTCTTCCCCACCCGCTTCCCGAAGCGGGCCTCGGCGCGCTCCTTCAGGTGGCGCAGGAGGATGGCGGCCACCTCGCTGGCGGCGAGCTCCCCGGCCCGGACCACCAGGGAGGCCTCGCTCCCCGGCTGCCCCTTGATGCGGACCGCCGAGCAGGCGTCGAGGAGGCGGGCGGCGGGCGAGTCGGCGGCGCGGCCGATGAGGCGCTTCACCCCGAAGACGGTGTTCTGCGGATCGCTGGCGCGGTGCCTGTCCGCCTCGGCGCCGACCAGCGGCGGGCCGCTCTTCGGGAAGTGCACCACGCTCGGGATGCACGCCTCGCCGCGGGCGTCGAGGGCGTAGTACAGCTTGCCGTCGATGACGGCGGCCGCGGTCGAGTAGGTGGTGCCGAGGTCGATCCCGAGGACCAGCTCCGAGGAAGCCACGGCCGCATCATCGGCGCGGAGCCGCCCCAGGTAAAGCCCGCGGGCCGGGGGGGTGGGAGGACGTGGGCCCGGCGGCGACCCGGCCGGATCTGCCGGGCCGGAGGGATCAGGCGGCGCGCACCACCACGCCGCTGGCGGTCTCGGCGAAGCGGAGCTCCGGGTGGAGCCGCTCCGCGCTCCGCAGCGCCCACTCCCGGTCGAAGAGGACCACCGGCCGGTCGCGGACGTCGAGCACCACCAGGCCGTCCACGCCCGAGCCCACCGCGTCCAGATCGAGCGGCGCGCCGTCGGCCCGCGAGACCCAGCGCGCCAGGACGTAGGGGACCGCCTCCACCCGGACCTCCACCCCGTACTCCGCCTCCAGCCGGTACTTCACCACCTCGAACTGGAGCTGGCCGAGCGCCCCGAGCACCAGGTCGCCGGCCCGGCCGGCGGGCGGGCGGTAGAGCTGCACCGTCCCCTCCTGGGCGAGCTGCTCGATCCCGGTGGCGAACTGCTTGCGGCGCAGCGGGTCGACCAGGGCCAGGCGGCGGAAGTGCTCCGGGGCGAAGCTCGGGATCCCCTCGAAGCTGAAGCGGGAGCCGCCGGTCAGCGTGTCCCCGATCTCGAAGGCGCCCGGGTCGTGGATCCCGACCACGTCCCCGGCGAACGACTCGTCCACCACGCTGCGGTCGCGGGCCAGGAACTGGGTGGGGTTGGCGAGCCGCACCTCCTTGCCGGTGCGGACGTGGTGGACCTTCATCCCCCGGGTGAGCTTCCCGGAGCAGATCCGGACGAAGGCCACCCGGTCGCGGTGGGCCTTGTCCATGTTCGCCTGGATCTTGAAGACGAAGCCGGAGAACTCGCCGTGGGTGGGGGCGATGGGCCCCTGGTCGGAGGGGCGGGCCGCCGGCGGGGGCATGAGGTCGCAGAAGGTCTCGAGGAAGGCCTCCAGGCCGAAGTTGTTGACCGCGCTCCCGAAGAACATGGGGGAGAGCTCGCCCGCCTCGAAGCGCGCCCGGTCGAAGCCGTCCCCGGCCGCCTCGAGGAGCTCCGCCTCGGAGCGGAGCCGGGCGTAGCCCGCCTCGTCCAGCTCCTCGCGGAGGAGGGGGTCTTCGAGGCCGGTCACCTCCACCGGCGGCCGCTCCGCCCCGGTGGTGGAGGAGGAGTTGGCGTGGCCGGCGTCGAACAGGTAGACGCGGCGGGCGAGCCGGTGCCAGACCCCGCGGAAGACGCCGTCGCGGAAGATGGGCCAGGTGACCGGGTAGACGCCGATCCCCAGGACGCTCTCCACCTCCCCGATCAGCTCGAAGGCGTCGCGCCCCGGCCGGTCGAGCTTGTTGACGAAGGTGAAGATGGGGATGGCGCGCTGCCGGCAGACCCGGAAGAGCTTGCGCGTCTGGGCCTCGACGCCCTTGGCGCAGTCGAGGAGCATCACCGCCCCGTCCACCGCGTGGAGGGTCCGGTAGGTATCCTCGCTGAAGTCGGCGTGGCCCGGGGTGTCGAGCAGGTTGAGCTGGAGGCCGCGGTAGGGGAAGGCGAGGACGCTGGTGGTGATGGAGATGCCGCGCTCGCGCTCCATCTCCATCCAGTCGGAGACGGCGCTCGCCCGCCCCCGCTTCGCCTTCACGGCGCCGGCGAGCTGGATCACCCCGCCGTAGAGGAGGAGCTTCTCGGTGAGGGTGGTCTTCCCGGCGTCCGGGTGCGAGATGATCGCGAAGGTCCGGCGCCGGCCGATCTCGTGTTGGCTCATGGTCCGCGGGCCCCCGGGCTCCGGGGGGCCGCGCAGCTTACACGGGTCGGGGCTCGAAAGGGAACCGGCCCCCTTCGCTTCCGCTTCCTCCCGCCGCCGGGGCAGGCGAGAATGGCCGCCTCCCGCCACCCGACGCCTATGGACCCCGCCGCCCGGTCGCTCACCCGCTTCGCCTGGCTCTCGATCGCCGCCGCCGTGGCCACCATCGGCCTCAAGGTGACCGCCTACGCCCTGACCGGCTCGGTCGGCCTCCTCTCCGACGCCCTCGAGTCCGTGGTGAACCTGGCCGCCGCGGCGATGACCCTGGCGATGCTCGCCCTGGCGGCCCGGCCGCCGGACGAGGAGCACCCGCACGGCCACACCAAGGCCGAGTACTTCGCGAGCGGCGTCGAGGGGGCGCTCATCCTCCTCGCCGCGGTGCTCATCGGCTGGACGGCGGTGGAGCGGCTGCGCGGGCCGCGCCCCATCGAGCAGGCCGGCCTCGGCCTCGCCATCTCCACCCTGGCCGCGGGGGTGAACTGGGCGGTGGCCCGGGTCCTCTACCGCGCCGGCCGGCGCCACCACTCGATCGCCCTCGAGGCGGACGCGCACCACCTGATGACCGACGTCTGGACCTCGGCCGCGGTCCTGGCAGGCGTCGGGCTGGTGGCGGCGAGCGGGTGGCAGCGCCTCGACCCGCTGGTGGCGCTCGGCGTGGCGGTCAACATCGTCTGGACCGGCGTGCAGCTGGTCCGCCGCTCCGCCCTGGGGCTCCTCGACAGCGCCCTGGCCGAGGGGGAGCGGCGCGCCCTCCAGGCGGTGCTCGACCGCCACCAGGGGCCGGCCCTCCGGTTCCACGCCCTGCGGACGCGCCAGGCGGGGGCCCGCCGCTTCGTCACCCTCCACGTGCTCGTCCCCGGGGACTGGACGGTGCGGGCGGGGCACGAGCGGGTCGAGGAGATCGAGCGCGACATCCGCGCCGCCGTCCCCAACGTCACCGTCCTCACCCACCTCGAGGCGCTCGACGATCCGAGCTCCTTCGAGGACGAGGAGCTCGACCGCCGCCCCGTGCCGGCGGCGCACGACTGACCGCCCGGCCCGGGCCAGGAGATCCGCCATGACCGCCCTCCCCTTCCTGCTCCTCGCCCTGGCCGCCCCCGCCCCCGAGGTCCTCGATCCGGGCGTGGCCGGGCTGGTGGCGGCGGTCGACGCGGCGCGGCTCCGGGCGAGCGTGGAGCGGCTGGCCGCCTTCGGCACGCGCCACACCCTCTCCGACACGGTCTCCCAGACCCGCGGCATCGGCGCCGCCCGCCGCTGGCTGGCCGCCGAGGTGGCCGGCCTCGCCGCCGCGCCGGGCTCCCGCCTCCGTCCCTTCGAGGACGAGTTCACCGCCGAGCCCGGCCCGCGGATCCCGCGCCCGGTCGAGATCGCGAACGTGGGGGCGATCCTGCCCGGGACCGACCCGGCCCGCGCCAAGGAGGCGATCGTCCTCACCGGCCACTACGACAGCCGGGCCAACGACATCCTGGACGCCACCGGCGACGCGCCTGGCGCGGTGGACGACGCCAGCGGCACCGCCCTGGTGCTCGAGCTCGCCCGGGTGATGGCCCGGGAGCGCCCGGCGGTGAGCGTCTACTACGTGGCGGTGGCGGGCGAGGAGCAGGGACTGATCGGCTCGGCCCACCTGGCGAGGCGGCTCAAGGAGGAGGGGATCCGGGTCCTGGCGATGGTGGCCTTCGACATCGTGGGGAACACCGCGGGCCAGGACGGCGTGCACGAGGACGTCACCGCCCGCCTCTTCAGCGAGGGCGTGAGCCCGAAGGAGACCGACGCCCAGCGGAAGCTCCGCGAGGCGCTCGGCGGGGAGAACGACGGCGCCTCGCGGGAGTGGGCCCGCTACCTGAAGCGCGTCGGGGAGCGGTACGTCGAGGGGCTCGACCTCTGGGTGATGCTCCGGCAGGACCGGATCGCCCGGGGGAGCGACCACATGGCCTTCACGCACGAGGGCTTCCCCGGGATCCGGGTGACCGACACCCACGAGGACTGGGATCGCCAGCACCAGCGCCCGCGCACCGAGGGGGGCCGCCGCTACGGCGACGAGCCCGCCTTCTTCGACGCCCCCTACGCCGCCAAGCTCGGCCGCGCCGTGCTCGCCTCGGTGGCCACCCTGGCCGCCGCCCCCGCGCCGCCCAGGGAGCTGGTCCTGGGCGGGGCGCTCTCGCCCGACGCCCAGCTCGGCGTCGTCCTCCCCGCCGACGCGCGGATCGCCGGGCTGGTGGTCTACCGGCGCCGCGCCGACCAGGTGGCCTGGGAGCGGGCGATCCGGCTCGCGCCGGCCGACCGGATCGTGCTCCCCGGGGTGGTGGCGGACAGCTGGGTCCTGGCGGTGGCCACGGTGGACGCCAAGGGCGCGGAGAGCCTGCCCCTCTACCCCACCCGGCTCGGCGAGGTCCCGGCGCCGGCCGGCGGGAAGCGCTGAGCCGCGGCCGCGCCCTCCGCGGCGACCCGCGCCTCCGCCGCCCGGTCGCGGGCCAGCGCCACGACCAGCAGGGCGGCGCCCACCGCCACCAGCGAGAGCCCGTCGAGGAGCTTGTGCAGGCGGCGTCCCCAGAGGTCGTGGACGTTCCCGCCCACCAGCACCAGCCCGGCCACCACCACCGCGCGCCAGCCGGGCGGCGCTGCGGCCCAGCGGGCGAGGAGGATCGCCGCCGCGGGCATCACCGCCCCGAAGGCGTTGTAGTTGGTGAAGGCGAGGAGGGGCACGAGCGCGACGAGCAGCGCCAGCTCCGCCGGCGCCGGGCGCGGGAGCCCACGCCCGCGCCGCACGAACCAGAGGACCAGGAGCGCCAGGGCGAGCAGGGTTGCGAGCTGGATGGCGCGCGCCCCGGCGGGCAGGTGGGCGGCGAGGCGGAGCGGGGTGTAGCGGGCCAGGATCGAGGCCAGGGTGTGGTTGGCGGGGGCGAGCAGGTCGGTCTTCTTGGCCAGCTCCTCCCCGATCTTCTCCCACCAGCCGCGGTACTGGCCGGCGAGCGCCGCCGGCGCGTAGAGGGCGAGGGGCAGGGCCGCCAGCGCCACGGCGGCGATCGCCCCGGCGAGCAGCTCCCGGAAGCGCCGGGTGAGGACCAGCCAGGGCACGAGGATGAGGGCGAAGGGCTTCAGGGCCAGGCTGGCGGCGAAGGCGGCCCCGAAGCCGGCCGGGCGCCGGGCCACGAGGGCGGTCGCCATGAGGAGGAAGAGGGCCAGGATCACCTGGTTCACCTGGCCGAGGTGGAGCTCGAGGTGGAGGTGGACCGCGACCGCCAGGGCGGTGAGGAGGACGAGCCGGTTGGTGCGCCCCGGCCCCTCCCGGTAGTCCGGGGTGGCGAGCCGGACCGAGAGGAAGAGGTTCAGGCAGAAGATCGCCCCCAGGGAGATCCAGAAGACGATCTTGGCCGCGAGGAGCGGGAGGAGGGCGATGGGGGCGAAGAGGAGCGCCCCGGCCGGCGAGTACTTCCACTCGTAGAAGCCGTCCTCGGCGGGCCGGTAGAGGTTCTCCCCCGAGAGGACCCGGCGGCCGGCCCGGTGGAAGACCTCGAGGTCGACCATCTGGAAGCGGCCGTTCAGCAGCTCCACCACCAGGAGGAGCAGGCAGATCGCGAGGAGGAGGACGAGGCCTGCCGTCCAGCGGGTGCGAAACCAGGTGCGCAGGGCGTTCACGGGCGGCGGAGGATACCAGAAGCGGCGCCGGCAGCGGGCGGCTCACCCGGCCCGCCCACCCCCCAGCCGCCGCAGCATCCCCGCGGTCGCCAGCCAGCGAAGGCTCCCCGCGCCGGCCCCGGCCGCGCGCTCGAGGGCGACCAGGCAGGCGCCCCCCTTGCGCAGCGGGAAGAGCGGCACCGCGCGCCCGGTGACGAGCCAGGCGGCGAGCGCCGAGAGGTGGGGCTCGTGCCCCACGACCGCGACGGTCGCGCGCGCCTGGTGCTCCCGGAGCCAGGGAAGGAGCGCCTCCGGCCGGGCCCCGGGCCGGAGGGCCGCCACCTCCACGGGCGGCGGGCCGCCCAGCGCCTCCCGCAGGAGCTCCGCGGTCTCCGCGGCGCGGAGGAGGGGGCTCGTGGCGATGGCCTCGACCTCGCCCACCAGCTCCGCGAGCCCCCGGGCGGAGCGGCGCATCCTCCGCCGGCCCTCCGGCGTCAGCCGGCGCGCCGCGTCCTCGCCGCCGGCCTGCTCCTCGGCGATGGCGTGGCGGACGATGAGCAGGTCCACGGCGCGAGTATCCCCCCGGCGCCGCGGAGGCCGGCCGGCCCGGACGGGTCAGGGGATCGGCTGGCCGTGGACGCTGGCGGAGATGTCGTTGAACCAGTCCTGGACCGTGCCCTCGACGTCTGGCAGCCCCGTGCCGGTGGCCTTGAGGTGGCAGACGAACTGCAGGGCGGTGACGGCCCCCGGCTCGACCTCCTCGGCCACCAGGGAGCCGTCCTGGATCTCGACGTTGTCCGTGCCGGTGGTGCGCTGGTAGCGGAAGCCGACCACCTCCGCGCCGGGCGTCTGGTCGAGGTAGCCGCCCCGGTAGACGATGGTCCAGTGGACGGTGACCGCCCCCCCGAGCCCGCTCGCCGTGTAGACGATCTGGAAGCTGATGGGGAACTCCGGCTCGACGTTCATCGTCACCTCGGTCGAGTCGGTGCCGTGGATCCGGCTCACGGCCGGGAACTGGAGGGCGGCGTAGACGTCGGTCAGCGGGGCGTGGACGTAGGCCGCGCCGTGCGCGGAGTTGTAGCCCCCGCTCGACGGGCCCTGGACGATGTTCACCGCCTCGGGGTGCGGGTCGGTGGCGGTCGCCGGCGGGAAGGAGGCGACGCACGGCTCGATGGGGGTGAAGCCGACCGAGAGGGGGAAGTCCCGGTTGGAGTTCCCGGCGCAGGCGCCGTTGCAGCCGGTCAGGGCGATCAGGGTGAGCGAGGCGAGGTTCCTGACGGATCGCATCCCCATGGCGCGGCTCCTCCCTGGTCCAGAACCTACCTCCGGACCGGGCGCCCGTCCGCTGCTTTCCGGCGGCGGCGTCCCGGCGCAGGCGACCAGGCCTCCGGGAGGGTGGGCCCCCCGGTTGCCCACCCATCGCCCCCCGCGACCGCCTAACCCTGGCCATCCGAGGCACGAGCGAAGCGGAGGCGACCGATGGAGCGCGCGCGGATCTGGCCGGCCCTGCCGGCGGCGGAGTGGGCCGACACCCGGGCCACCCTGCATCTCTGGACGCAGGTGGTGGGCAAGGTCCGCCTCGCCCTCTCGCCGCTCATGAACCACTGGTGGAACGTCCCGCTCTACCTCACCGCCCGCGGGCTCACCACCTCGGCCATGTTCCACGGGGCGCTCGGCCTGGAGATCCGCCTGGATCTCCTCGACCACCAGCTCGAGGTCTCCACCAGCGATGGGACCTACGGCCGGCTCCCGCTCGCCCCGCAGACCGTGGCCGCCTTCCACGCCCGGCTGATGTCGCTCCTCGGCGACCTGGGCGCGCCGGTCCGGATCTGGACCACCCCCTGCGAGCTTCCCGATCCCATCCCCTTCGAGCGCGACCTGGTGCACGAGGACTACGACCGGGAGGCGGTGGAGCGGTTCTTCCGCGCCCTGCTCGCCGCCGACCGGGTGCTGGGCCGGTTCCGGGCCGGCTTCATCGGGAAGGCGAGCCCGGTCCACTTCTTCTGGGGAAGCTTCGACCTGGCCGCCACCCTCTTCTCCGGGCGACGCGCGCCGGAGCGCCCCGGCACCGACCGGATCACGCGCGAGGCCTACTCGCACGAGGTCTTCAGCGCCGGCTTCTGGCCGGGCGACGCGCGGGAGGACGCCTGCTTCTACGCCTACGCCGCGCCCGAGCCGGAGGGGTTCGCGGGGGCGCGGGTCCCGGCCGGCGCGTACCACCAGGGGCTGAAGGAGTTCGTCCTCCCCTACGAGGAGGTCCGGACCGCCGACGACCCGGAGGAACGGCTCCTCGCCTTCCTCGGCGCCGCGTACCGAGCCGCCGCCGACCTCGGCGGATGGGACCGGGCGGCGCTGGAGCGCGCTCCGCCCGCGGCCCGGCCCGAGGGGGAGCCGACCGCCCCGCCCCCACCGCCGACCGTCCACTGACCGCGCCCGTCTCGCCTACCGGACGCCCGGCAGCTCCGGCGTGGCCGGATCGCCGAGCGGCTCCCGCTCCGCCGCCGGCCGCGCCTGGGCACGCCCGGTCGTGACCACGGCGGCCGTGCGAGCCGGGATGGCGGTGCAGGCGGCGGCCCCGTTCGCCAGCCAGGAGATCGCCTGGGCGGTCATCGCCTCCGCCGGGTCGCCCATGGCGTGGCCGAGGTCGTCGGTCGCCTGGCAGGTGGTGCCGCCGAACTGGCCGGCCGCGTCCGGCAGGCCGTCGAAGTAGCTGCCCTCGCCGTCCTTGTTCTTGAGCTGGAAGGCGATGAGGAGGATGGCCTGGTCGCAGCCGCTCACCGTGAAGCCCAGCTGGCCGACCGGCTTCCCGTACGTGCTCGAGCCGACCAGCGCCAGCCGCGGCGTCTGGCCGGCGGGGATGGAGGGCGCGAGGTACGGCTCGAGCGCGTTCGGGACCAGCTCGCTCGCGGAGGCGCTGGCGCCGGTGACCAGGAAGGCGACGTGGCTCAGGCTGGGGAGCGACTGGCTGACGCTCCCGAAGGTCACGGCGGTGGGGAAGCCGGCCTCGGCAGGGGAGTGGTTCGGGTTGACGGCCACGCTGTACATGACCTGACCGCCATACGGCACGCCGCCGAGCAGGTCGGCCAGGGCCTCCGCCACGTCGAGCAGCCCGCCGCCGTCGAAGCGCAGGTCGACGATCACGTCGCTCACGCCCGCGGCC
>DATKAL010000219.1:0-12503 GCA_035498135.1 Anaeromyxobacter sp. | reverse complement strand
CCAGAGCGGCATAAAAGAGCTGCACCGCAAGATGGTCGAGCACAGGTTCGGCAAGAAGGACTTCGAGAGCGACCAGTTCGTGCGCCTGCGCACCCTGAAACAGCGCCTCGCCCGGCTCGGCTAGGAGGAGACCCCGATGATCTTCACCGAGACCCCGCTCCCCGGCGCCTGGCTCGTCGATCTGGAGAAGCGCGGCGACGATCGCGGCTTCTTCGCCCGGGCCTTCTGCGTGAACGAGTTCGAGGCCCACGGCCTCGCCACCCGCTTCCTGCAGGTGAACGACTCGCTGAGCGCCCGCCGCGGCACGCTGCGCGGCATGCACTACCAGCTCGCCCCCAAGGCCGAGACCAAGCTGGTCCGCTGCATCCGGGGCGCCCTCTGGGACGTGATCCTCGACCTGCGCCAGGGCTCGCCCACCTTCGGGAAGAGCTTCGGGGCGGAGCTCTCCGCGGAGAACCGGCGGATGCTCTACGTCCCCAAGGGGTTCGCCCACGGCTTCGTCACCCTGGCGGACGACACCGAGGCCTTCTACTTCGTGGACGAGCTCTACGCCCCCGACCGGGAGCGGGGCGTGCGCTGGAACGACCCGCGCTTCGGGATCGAGTGGCCCGTCCAGCCGGTGGTACTCTCCGACAAGGACCGCGGCCACCGCGACTTCGATCCGGCCTGGCACCTCTAGGGCCGCGAGGAATGGAGCCCCCTTGAGGATCCTGCTCACCGGCGCCAGCTCCTTCACCGGCCTCTGGTTCGCCCGCGAGCTGGCGCGGGCCGGCCACGAGGTGGTGGCCACGTTCCGGCGCCCGGCGTCGGACTACCCGGACGCCCTGCGCCGGGAGCGCGTCCGGCTCGCCTCCGAGGCCTGCCGCCCGGTCCACGGCCCCTCCTTCGGGGACGATGCCTTCCTTCGCCTGATCGCCGAGGGCGGCTTCGACCTGCTCGCCCACCACGCCGCCGAGGTGACGAGCTACAAGAGCCCGGACTTCGACGCCGCCGCGGCCACCCAGGCCAACACCCGGAACCTGCCCGCGGTGCTGGCGGCGTTCCGGGCCGCCGGCGGTCGCCGGGTGCTCCTCACCGGCAGCGTCTTCGAGGGCGGCGAGGGCGCCGGCTCGCAGGGGCTCCCCCACTTCTCGCCCTACGGGCTCTCCAAGGCGCTCACCGCCCAGGTCTTCCAGTTCCACTGCGCCCGGGCCGGCCTCGCGCTGGGGAAGTTCGTCATCCCCAACCCGTTCGGCCCCTGGGAGGAGCCCCGCTTCACCGCCTACCTGGCGCGGAGCTGGCTCGCCGGCGAGACCGCGGCCTGCTCGAGCCCGGCCTACGTGCGCGACAACATCCACGTCTCGCTGCTCGCCCGCGCCTACGCCCGCTTCGCCGCCGAGCTCCCCGCGGAGGGGTTCACCCGCCTGAACCCGAGCGGCTACGTGGAGAGCCAGGGGGCCTTCACCCTGCGCTTCGCCGCCGAGCTCCGCGGGCGCCTCGGGCTCCCCTGCGCCGTCGAGCTGAAGCGGCAGGTGGAGTTCCCCGAGCCGCGGGTCCGGATCAACACCGATCCGGTCGACGGCGGCGCCCTCGGCTGGAGCGAGGCGGCGGCCTGGGACGAGCTGGCGGACTACTACCGCCGGTCCGGCGGGCGGTGAGCCCCCGGCGGGGAGAGCCGGGGAGCCCAGGGAGCCACGCCCGAGGCCCAGATCTTCTCCAGCTGCTCCCGGTCCCGCTGCGTGTCCATGCAGCCCCAGAACCCGCGGTGCTTGAAGACGGTGAGCTGCCGGTCGCGGGACAGCCGCGCCAGGGGGGCCCGCTCCAGCACGCAGTCCTCGTCGGCGGACAGGTAGGGGAGGAAGCCGCGCTCGAAGAAGAAGTAGCCGCCGTTGATCCAGCTCTCCGCGAAGTCCGGCTTCTCGGCGAACTCCTCCACCCCGCTCCCGCCGATCCGCAGCTCGCCGAAGCGCGAGGGCGGGTTCACCCCCAGCACCGTTCCCAGCCGCCCCTCGGCGAGGTGGAACTCCAGCTCCTCGGCCAGGTTCGCGTCGGTGAGCCCGTCGCCGTAGGTGACCGCGAAGTGACGGGCGTCCCCGAGGTAGCGCGCCGCCGCCCGGGCCACGCGCGCCCCGGTCATGGTGAGCTCGCCGGTGTCGGCCAGCGTCACCTGCCAGTCCTGGTCGTGGTCGATGGAGTGGAACGTGGTCCGGTTGGACTTGAGCTCCACCGTGAAGTCGCTCCCCATCGCCGCGTAGTTGAGGAAGTACGACTTGATGACGTCCGCCTTGTAGCCCAGGCAGAGGACGAACCGGCGGAACCCGTGGCTCGCGTACCAGCGCATGATGTGCCAGACGATGGGGCGGCCGCCCACCGGCACCATGGGCTTCGGGCGCACCTCGGTCTCCTCGCGGAGGCGGGTGCCCAGGCCGCCGCACAGGACGAAGACCGGCACGTCGGAGATGGCGACGCTCACGTTGTCCCCCGTTCACGGGTCGCGGCGACCCGGACTGGCGCTTGCCGCGCGCGACCGCGCCGAGGCACACGATAGCAGGAAGCCTGGCGCCGGCGACGGGCCAGGAGGGGTGAGCCGCGATGAAGCTCCTGGTGGTGATCGTCAGCTACCGCGTCACCGATCTCACCATCGACTGCCTCCGGTCGCTGGCGCCGCGCATCGGCCGCGTGCCCGGCGCGCGGGTGGCGGTCTGCGAGAACGGCACCGGGGGGGACGCCGCCGACCGGCTCCGCGCGGTCATCGAGGAGAACGGCTGGGGCGCGTGGTGCGACCTCACCGCCATCCACCCCAACCTCGGCTTCACCGGCGGGAACAACGTGGTGATCCGGAAGGCGCTCGCCTCCTCCGATCCCCCCGAGTACGTCCACCTGCTCAACGCCGACACGGTGGTGCACGACGGCGCCCTGGAGGCCCTGGTCGACTTCATGGACGCCCACCCGCGCGTGGGGATCGCGGGCAGCCGGCTCCTCAACCTCGACGGGAGCGTCCAGGCCTCGCCCTTCCGGTTCCACGGGATCGTGAGCGAGTTCGATCGCGGCCTCCGGCTGGGGGTGGCCTCGCGGCTGCTGCGGCGGTGGTGGGTGGTGCCGCCCGCCCCGGAGCGGGCCGCGGCCTGCGAGTGGGTGTCGGGGGCGAGCATGATCCTCCGCCGCTCCCTGCTCGACGCGGTCGGGCTGCTCGACGAGGGGCTCTACACCTACTACGACGACGTCGACCTGTGCCTCCGGGCGCGCCGCGCCGGGTGGGAGACCTGGTACGTTCCGGAGAGCCGGGTGACGCACCTCGAGGGCGCCTCGACCGGCATCGTCCAGCGGGTGGTGAAGCGCCGCCCGACCTACTGGTTCCAGGCCCGCCGCCGCTACTACCTGAAGAACTTCGGCCCGCTCTACGCCGCCCTGGTCGACCTCGCCTACCTGGCCGGCTTCTCGCTCTGGCGCGTCCGGCGGCGCCTGCAGCGCAAGCCGGACCCGGATCCGCCCCACATGCTCGCCGACGCGCTCCGCCAGAGCGTCTTCTGCGCCGGGTTCGCCGTCCGGGAGGTGGAGAACCCCGCGCTCGCGGCGCCGCCCGCCGCCGAGGGGGCGAAGGCGGGGGGCGCGTGACCGCCGCGCTTGCCGCGCCCGGCGAAAGGCGCTTGCATGGAGCGGGGCCGTCCGCGCCGGCGGGGGGGTGACCGGGCATGGGGGAGAACGGCAGCCGCGCCGAGGTGCGCGTGGTGGTGGTGGCGGAGCACGCCTCGGCCCGCTTCGGGGGCGAGGCCATCCTGCCGCTCCACTACTTCCGCCTCCTGCGGCGGCGCGGCGTCGAGGCGTGGCTGGTGGTGCACGAGCGCTCCCGCCCCGAGCTCCGCGACGAGCTGCCGGGCGACCTCGAGCGCGTGGTCTTCGTCCCGGACACGCGGCTGCAGCGCGCCTGCTGGGGGATCGGCCGCAGGCTCCCCCCGCGGCTCTACCAGGTGACGTTGGGGCTGGTGATCCATGCGGCCACCCAGTGGGCGGAGCGGCGCGTGGTGCGGGCGCTGGTGCCCCGAGTCCGAGCCACCGTCGTCCACGAGCCCATCCCGGTGTCGCCCCGGGGCCCGTCGCTGATGCACGGGGTCGGCGCGCCGGTGGTGATCGGGCCGATGAACGGGGGGATGACCTACCCACCCGCGATGCGCCAGGCCGAGAGCTGGCTCGAGCGGGCCTACATCGGCGTCTCGCGAAGCTTCGCCGCCCTGGCCAACCTCCTCGTCCCGGGGAAGCGCAGGGCCTACGCCCTGCTGGTGGCGAACGAGCGGACGCGCAGGGCGTTGCCGCGGGGGGTCTGCCGCCGCGTCTACCCCCTGGTGGAGAACGGGGTGGACCTCGCGCTCTTCCGGCCGCCGCAGGGAGCGCGCCTCCCAGACGGGCGAACGCGCTTCGTCTTCATCGGCCGCCTGGTCCGGCTGAAGGGCCTGGACCTCCTGCTCGAGGCGGTGGCCCGCGTCGGGAAGGCGGCCGCCCTCGAGCTCCACGTGCTGGGGGACGGCCCGGAGCGCCCGGCGCTCGAGGCGCATGCCCGGCGCCTCGGGCTGCAGGAGCGGGTGGTCTTCCACGGCCTGCTGCCCCAGGACCGGTGCGCGGCGATCCTGGCCTCCTCCGACGGGCTGGTGCTCCCCAGCCTCCTCGAGTGCGGAGGGGCGGTGGTCCTCGAGGCGATGGCCGTCGGGCTGCCGGTGATCGCCACCCGCTGGGGAGGACCGGCCGACTACCTGGACGACGAGACCGGGGTGCTGGTCGAGCCGGCCGGCGTCGCCCCGTTCGTCGAGGGGCTGGCCTCCGCGATGGCCCGCCTGGCGGGATCGCCCGAGCTGCGCGCCCGGCTCGGCCGCGCCGCCCGCCGCCGGGTGGAGGAGCGCTTCGACTGGGAGCGGAAGATCGACCGGATCCTGGAGATCTACCGGGAGGCGATGGAGCACGCGGCCGCCGGCGGACGGCCCCGGCAGGCCGACCTCGCCGTGGCCGAGGCCGCCCCCCGCTGAACGGGGACCGACATGCAGGCGACCTCACCGACCATCGCCGATCCCCCGAGGAGGCTCCTGCGGCTGGGCGCGGTCCCGATCGACCAGGTGACCTTCGCCGGGGCCCTCGAGGCCATCGAGGCCCTGGTGGCCCGCCGCCGGGGCGGGGTGGTGGTCACGCCCAACGTCGATCACGTGGTGATCGCCGAGCGGCTGCCGGGCTTCCGCGCCGCCTACGCGGCCGCCGACCTCTCCCTGGCCGACGGGAAGCCCATCGTCTGGGCCTCCCACCTGCTCGGCGCCCCCTTGCCGGAGAAGATCTCCGGCTCCGACCTGGTGCTCCCGCTGATGGACCTCGCCGCCGCCCGGGGGTGGCGGGTGTTCCTCCTCGGCGCCGGCCCGGGGGTGGGGGAGGCCGCCGCCGGGCGCCTGCGGCTCGAGCGCCGGGTGAACGTGGTGGGGACGGCCGCTCCGCGGATCTCCCTCGAGCCGGGCGCGATCGACGAGAGCGAGGCGGCCATCCTGAGCCTCCGCGCCGCCGATCCCCAGCTCGTCCTGGTCGCCTTCGGCGCGCCGAAGCAGGAGCTCTGGATGCACCGGCACCGCGACCGGCTCGCGCCCGCGGTGCTCCTCGGGGTGGGGGCGAGCCTCGACTTCGTCGCCGGCCGGGTGCGGCGCGCCCCGCGCTGGGTCTCCCGCGCCGGGCTCGAGTGGCTCTGGCGGCTCCTGCGCGAGCCGCGCCGCCTCTGGCGCCGCTACCTGGTCGAGGATCCGAGGTTCCTCGCCGTGCTCTGGCGGACGATGCGGGAGCGGCGCCGGGCGCGCCCCTGAGCGCCGCGCGTCCGGCGGAGCCGGTGCACGAGCGGGGCGACCGCCCGCCTGGCTAGTCCCGGGCCGACCGGGCCTCCGGCTCGCCCTCCCGCTGCGTCCGCACCCAGGCGTCGGGCGCCTGCCGGCGCGTCAGCCACAGGCCGATCTTCCAGGCGAGGTACGCCGGGGCGCGGGCGAGGGCGGCCAGCCCGCGGACGCCGGTCCGGGACAGCCACCAGCCCCTGGCCAGGTAGGCGAGCAGGGCGAGGAGCGCCGCGCCCCAGGGCCAGGCGGCCACCGGGACCCTCGCCTGCCAGGCGCCGAGCGCGGCCGCCAGGATCGCCCCGGCCCCCGCCCAGGCGCCCAGCCGGGCGAGCGGGGGGACGAGGAGGTCGAGGCCGAGGTCGAGCAGGACGCGGTCCCGCCTGCGCAGGCCCGCCCGCACCAGCCGGCCGGCCTCCGCCCGGGCCAGGGCGCGCCGCCCCCCCTCCCAGCGACGGCGCTGGGAGGCCGAGCCTGCCGCCCCCGCCACCATCTCCCCCCGCACCTCCGCCTCGTCCGCCAGCCAGACCCGCTGGCCGGCCCAGGCCAGCCGGAGGGCGTACTCGGCGTCCTCCACGATCGAGAAGGCCTCGTGGGGCACCTCCCGCAGCAGGGAGGTCGTCACGCACCACCCGTTCCCGCGGATGCCGGCCGAGCAGCGCAGCCGCTCCCGGCCCAGGCCTCGCAGGGTCCCCGACAGGGCGAAGGCCACCGTCATGAGCCGGGTCCGCCAGGAGGCGTCCGGGTTCCGCACGCCGTACCGGGCCTGCACCACCTGCGCCCCGGCCTCCAGGCGGGCGGCGAAGGCGCGGAGCAGGTTCGGCGAGACCACGGAGTCGGCGTCGACCACCACCACCGCGTCCGCCACCCCCTCCTCGAGGATCCGGGCGAAGGCGAAGGCGAGCGCGTACCCCTTCCCCCGCCGAGCGGGCTCGACGCGCTCGAGCACCCGCGCCCCCGCCGCTCGGGCCCGCGCCGTGGTGGCATCGCCGCAGTTGTCCGCCACCACGATCACCCGCCGCAGCGCGGCGGGGTAGTCGAGCGCGGCCAGGCTCTCCACCGTGGCCGCGATCCCCGCCTCCTCGTCGTGCGCCGGCACCACCAGGTCGAAGCGGAGCCGCGGGGAGCCGTACGCTGGCGGCCCCCGGCGCCCGGAGGCGAGCGTGAGGACGAGCAGGTAGAGCGCGGCGCCGAGCACCGGCAGGGCCGCGGCCGCGAGCAGCAGGTCGAGGGCGGAGGCCAAGGCGCGCGCCCCTCTCGCTCAGAGCGGCCGGAACGAGTCGAGGAAGGCGCGGACCTCCGCCGGCGGCAGCGCGGCGCCCTTGGCGATCGCGGTCATCTGGAAGACCCGGTCCTTCCCCAGGACGATCCGGGCGGTCACCAGCTCCCCTTCCGCCTCCACCGTCAGATCGCGCGCCGGGAGCCCCCCCGCGGTGGTCTTCCGGTCGCTGGCCAGCTTGCCGCCGTACTGGGCCGCCATCCCGTCCCGCATCTTGTCGAGGGTCTCGAGCGGCAGGTCGCCGGGGAGCCCCTTGAACCGCATGCACACCACCCCGTAGCCGCCCCCCGCCCCCACCTCCACGCCGTAGGTGAGGAGGGTGAGGGGCCCCTGCTCGGTGACGTCGTGCGAGGGCGCGGCCGGGAACCGGGCCGCGAACCCGGCCTCGGCCAGGACGTACTCCCTCCACTCCCCCGCCGGGTGCGCCTCCGCGGGCGGCGCGTGCGCCGGGCCTCCCGCCGCCGGCGCGACCGTCGCCTGCGGCGCGGGGACGGGCTCGCCGGCGCGGGCGGAGCCGGCCAGGAGGAGCGCGAGGGCGAGGCCGCGGAGAGGGCTGGGCATGCGCGAGGCTCCGGAGGATCGGGGAGACTCCGAGTCTGGCACGCGCCCGGCGCGAAATGAAGAGGGCCCGGAGCGCGGCGCCCCGGGCCCTCGATGGTCGCGGCCGGCGCCTACATCAGGCCCGGCTTGCCGGCCTTCCAGCGCTCGTACTCGGTGGTGAGGAGCTCCACGTGCTCCCTCTCCTCCGCGGCCAGCTCCTTGTAGAGCTGCCGCTCCGCCGAGCCGGCCGGCGTCTGCTCCGTCCGCTCGGTGAAGAACTTCACCGCGCGCTGCTCGAAGGCGATGGCGATCCGGAACAGGTTGGCCGGATCCTCGGGCCGGTTGGGGATCCCGGCGTAGACCGCGGCCCGGTCCACCTTGAAGGAGTCCGAGGGGGCGGGCACATCGGCGTGGTAGCGCCGGGAGAGCGTCTCCATGTGCTCCCGCTCCATGCCGGCGAACTTGGCGAAGAGCGCCTTCAGGACGGGGTCCTTCGACTCGTGCGCCGCCCGGTTGTAGAAGGCCTGGCCGCCCAGCTCGATCTCGAAGGCGATCCGGATCGCCTCCAGCGCCGCCGTCCCCTCCACCTTCCGGTCGTCCAGGACGGCGAGCTTCCCGCCGCAGGACGGACACATGCCGTAGGGGAAGGCGAAGCCCTCGCTCACCTTGCCGCAGTCGTCGCAGCGCCACTGCAGCGCCGCGGTGGAGCAGCAGATGTACTCCTCGTCGCCCTCGATGGGCCGGTGGCACTTCGGGCAGACCATTCCGGGAGCCTCCGAGCCCACCGCGGTGGCGCCGGCGAACCGGGCCGTGGCCGTGGCGGGGAGCGGGACGGGGGGCTGGAAGCCGGCCACGTCCTCCTGGGTGAGGGGCCACTTCTTGCCACCGGCGAGGTACGCCCCGATCGCCCGGGCGGCGCGGCGGCCGGCCCCCATGGCGAGGATCACGGTGGCGCCCCCGGTGACGATGTCGCCGCCCGCGAACACGCCCGGGAGGTTGGTCGCCTGGGTCGACTCGAGCTTCCCGTCGTCGGCCACGATGTTGCCCCACTTGTTGAGGCCGAGGCCGGGCGTGGACTGGGTGATGATGGGGTTGGCCTTGGTCCCGAGCGCTTTGATGACCGTGTCGCACTCGAGGTCCTTGAACCGCCCGGTGGACATGGGCTTGCGGCGCCCCTTCTCGTCGGGCGCGCCCAGCTCCATCTCCTCCACCTTCATGCCGCGCACGCCGCCCTCGGCGTCGGTGTAGATCTCCACCGGGGTGTGGAGGAAGAAGAACTCGATCCCCTCCTCCTTGGCGTGCCGGAGCTCCTCGATGCGCGCCGGCGCCTCCGCCTCGGAGCGGCGGTAGACGCAGCGGACGGTGGGGGCGCCGAGCCGCTTGGACACCCGCAGGCAGTCCATGGCGGTGTTGCCCGCCCCGATCACCACCACGCTCTTGCCCAGCGAGATGGGGGTGTCGAGGAAGGGGAACTTGTCCCCGCCCATCAGGTTCACGCGGGTGAGGAACTCGTTGGCCGAGTAGACCTGGCCGGCGAACTCGCCCGGGATCCCGAGGAACTGCGGGGCGCCGGCGCCGACGCCCAGGAACACGGCGTCGAAGCCCTTCTCGCCCAGGAGCTGCGGGACGGTGAAGGTCTTCCCGATGACCTTGTTGGTCTCGATCCTCACCCCGAGGTCGACGAGCCGCTGCACCTCGCGGTCGATGATGTCGCGGGGGAGGCGGAAGGACGGGATCCCGTAGCGGAGCACGCCGCCCACCACGTGGAGGGCCTCGTACACCGTCACGTCACAGCCGAACTTCACCAGGTCGGCGGCGGCGGCCAGGCCGGCGGGGCCGGAGCCGCAGACCGCCACCTTGCCCAGCTTCCTCTCGAACCGGGGCGGGACCACCGGCTTGGGCTTGGCGTTGTCGCCGACGAAGCGCTCGAGCCGGCCGATCCCGACCGACTCCATCTTCTTGGCGATGATGCACTGGGCCTCGCACTGCGTCTCCTGCGGACAGACGCGGCCGCAGACCGACGGGAAGATCGAGGCCTCGTTGATCGCCTCCAGGGCGCCCTCCAGGTCCCGGACCACCAGGTGGCGGATGAAGCGCGGGATGTCGATCTGGACCGGGCAGCCGGAGATGCAGGTCGGCTTCGCGCACTGGATGCAGCGCTCCGCCTCGCCCAGGGCGTCCTGGAGCGAGTACCCCAGGTTCACCTCCTTGAAGTTGCGCGCCCGCTCGACGTGGTCGCGCTCCGGCATCTTGGTCTGGTGCGGCGGCAGCTCCTTGAGCTTGCGGTAGTTCCGCTTCTCCTCCTCGAAGAGCTGCTTCTCCAGGTTGCAGACGTGGGCGTAGTCCTCGTTCGCCTTCGACTCCTGGCTCTTGAACCGCTTCTGGCGGGCCAGGAGCTCCTTGAAGTCGACCTGGTGCCCGTCGAAGTCCGGGCCGTCCACGCAGGCGAACTTGACCTCCTTGTTCACCGTGACGCGGCAGGACCCGCACATGCCGGTGCCGTCCACCATGATGGCGTTGAGCGAGACCATGGTCTTCACCCCGAACGGCCGGGTGGTCTCGACGCAGGCGTTCATCATGGGGAGGGGGCCGATGGCCACCGCCAGGTCCGGCTTGTCCTTCTCGCAGACCTCCTTGAGCGCCGCGGTGACGAAGCCGGGCTTCCCGTAGGAGCCGTCGTCGGTGCAGACGATCAGGTCGTCGCAGTACTTGCGGAACCTGTCCTCCCAGAAGACCAGGTCCTTGTTCCGGAAGCCGATCACGCCGGTGGTCCGGCACCCCGCCTCCTTGAAGGCGCGGAGCTGCGGGTAGACCGGGGCCACCCCGAGGCCGCCGCCGACCAGGACCACGTGCCCGGCCTTCGACACGTGCTGGGGCATGCCGAGCGGGCCGACGAAGTCGTCGAAGGTGTCGCCCGTCCGGTAGTTGGTCATCATCTCGCGCGTCGTCTTGCCGAGCGCCTGGATGACCATCGTGATGGTCCCCTTCTTCCGGTCGAAGTCCGCGACCGTGAGCGGGATGCGCTCCGAGCCCTCGTGCAGGCGGAGCATCACGAAGTGGCCGGGCTGCGCGGACGCGGCCACGTCGGGGGCGAGGACCTCCCAGAGGAAGGTCACGTCGGAGAAGGCTTCGCGGCGAAGGATCTTGTACGGCATCGGGGACCGGTCCCTCCGGTGCGGGGTGATCTTGGGGGAGGTGGTGCGACGGACGGCCGGTGGTATCAGCCCACGGCGCGAGCCGTCAAGGGAGTCCCGCGAATTTCTTGGGAGATTCCCGATGAATCCGGTCCATTTTCGCGGGCCGGCAACCACCCCGCGCGAGCGGGCCCCTCAAGGCGCGGCGGCGAGCGGCGCGGCCGCGAGGTACCGGTAGGTCCAGCCCCGCGATCCCCTGCGGCCATCGGGGTTCAGGACCGTGACCGCGACCCGCCCAGGGCGATGGGCGCCCGTGGTGGCGGCCAGCTCCCCGGTGGCGGTCAGCTCGACGTCGCGCGCCTCGGTGAGCCCGAACCAGACCCGCGCCCCGGGCTGGAAGGCGAAGCCCCGGATGATCACGCGGGTGCCGCCGGTGGACGGACCCGCGGGCGGCTGGGCGGACCCGACCGCCGGCCACGGGGGCTCGGCGCCCGTGGGGACCCCGGCCGCCGGCCGGGGCGCGAGCGCGGCGAGCAGCAGGAGGAGGAGCGAGGCGAGGCGGGACATGGCGGCCTCCCGGGAGGACCGATCTGGATCCTACCCCCCCGCTCGCCGCGCCGCACCGGACGGGCGCTCCACCGCCCGGAGACCGGTCCCTCCCGGCGGCCCCGACCCGGACCGCGCGGGGGAGCCCCGCCCGGCCGCTCGCTCAGCCTTCGTCCTTGCGGATCTGCTGGGCGAGGTAGTGCGCGGCGCCGAGCTGCGCGACCAGCGAGAGCTGCCCCTCGAGCCAGTTGGCGTGCTCCTCCTCGTCCTCGAGGATGTCCTCGAGGAGCTCGGCGGTCCCGTTGTCGCCCAGGCTGCGGCAGAGGGCGATGCCGCGGTTGAGCACCGGGATGGCGTGGCGCTCCAGCTCGAGGTCGAGCTTGAGCTGCTCGGGCACCTCCTCGCCGATGCTCACCTTGGCGAGGCGCTGCATGTTGGGGACGCCCTCGAGGTAGAGGACCCGCTCGATCAGCCGATCGGCGTGCTTCATCTCGTCGATCGACTCGTCCCGGTTCCGCTTGGCGAGCCGCTCGTAGCCCCAGTTGTCGCACATGCGGGCGTGGATGAAGTACTGGTTGATGGCGGTGAGCTCGTTCGTCAGGACCTCGTTCAGGAGATCGATCACCTGGGCGTCGCCCTTCATGCAGGAGCCTCCTGGGGGTTGGCGGGTGGACCGGCGGTGGCGCTAGGCTGCCTTGCCCGCGCCCATGTCCGCGGTGACCGGCGCTGCCTTCGCCCTCGCCTCCGCGGCGATGCGCGCCACCATGAGCTTGCAGGTGCCGCAGGACGACCCCGCCCCGGTGCGGGCGAAGATCTCCTCGAGCGAGCGACCCGCCGCCGCCTCCGCGCGGATCTGGCGATCGGTCACCGCTCGGCAGACGCAGACGATCATGCGGGCTTCCTCCGACCGGTCGGACAACGATACCGATTCTCATTATCACGAAGGGGTGGGCCAGGGGAAGGGGCCCGCCGCGGGGGCCGGACGGGGGCCGGCGGCGTCGAGCCCGCCGCCTCAGCGGGGCCCGGCCTCGAGCAGCACCGGCGCCTCCCCCTCCGCCAGGTGGTGCAGGGCCGCCGAGTTCATGCAGTAGCGAAGCCCGGTCGGCGGTGGACCGTCGGGGAAGACGTGGCCGAGGTGGCCGTCGCACCGGGCGCAGCGGACCTCGGTGCGGCGCATCC
>DATKAL010000218.1:0-5642 GCA_035498135.1 Anaeromyxobacter sp. | reverse complement strand
ACCCGCGCCGAGGCGGCGCAGGCCGCCGAGGTGGTGGCGGCCGAGGTCGGCAAGCTCGAGTTCCAGCGCATGCTCTCGGGCCCGCACGACGAGGCCGGCGCGATCGTCGAGGTGAAGAGCGGCGCGGGCGGCGTGGAGGCGATGGACTGGGCCGCCATGCTGTACCGGATGTACGTCCGCTACTGCGAGCGCAAGGGCTGGGAGGTCGAGCCCGCCGACCTGGTGGCCGGGGAGGAGGCCGGCGTATCGCAGGCGTCCTTCATCGTCCGCGGCGACCACGCCTACGGCTTCCTGAAGGCGGAGCGCGGCGTGCACCGCCTGGTGCGCATCAGCCCGTTCGACCAGAACGCCCGCCGCCAGACCAGCTTCGCGGCGGTCGACGTCACCCCCGAGATCGACGACGACATCGTCATCGACATCAAGGACGCGGACGTCCGGATCGACACCTACCGCTCCTCCGGCGCCGGCGGGCAGAAGGTGAACAAGACCGACTCGGCGGTGCGCATCACCCACCTGCCCACCGGGCTCGTGGTGGCGGTCCAGAACGAGCGCAGCCAGCAGAAGAACCGGAGCGTCGCCTGGAAGATCCTGCGCGCCAAGCTCTACGAGCTCGAGGAGCGAAAGCGCGCCGCGGCCCGGGACGCGGTCGAGGCGCAGAAGAAGGACATCGACTTCGGCTCCCAGATCCGCAGCTACGTCCTCCAGCCGTACCGGATGGTGAAGGACCTGCGGACCGGGGTGGAGACCGGCAAGGTGGACGACGTCCTCGACGGCGACCTCGACCAGTTCGTGCAGCCCTACCTCATGGGCGTGCGCCGGGCGGACCGGGCGGTGGAGGACTAGGACCCGCGACCCCGCGACCCCGGCCCGAGGGCCCGGGCCGCGGGAGAGCGCCCGCGGGGACCGCCTACTTCTTCCCCTCCTCGGTGGGGAGGCCGGCGTCGCTCCAGGCGAGCATGCCGCCCCGGAGCCACCGCAGGTCCTTGTGGCCGAGCTTGGCGAGCACCCGCGCCGCCACCTTGATCTGGTGGCCGGCGTGGTCGACGAGGAGGATGGGGCCGGCCGGCAGCTCGGCGGCGCGCTTCGCGATCGCGTCCACCGGGAGGTTGCGGGCGCCGGAGAGCCGGAAGGCCTCGAACTCGTCGGCGTCGCGGACGTCGAGGATGGTCGGCGCGCCGGGGCCGGCGAGGAGCGCCTTCGCCTCCTTGGGCTCGAGCCCGGGCCCGACGTCGAACGGCGGCAGCGGGGTGCCCACCACCTCCAGGCCGGCCAGCTTCCAGGCCGGGAGCCCCTCGGTGTACTCGCGCAGGTTGGCGTAGCCGATGGCGGCCGCGGCCTTGTAGGCCTTGCGGCTCTTCGTGCAGTCCGGGCCGTTGCAGTAGAAGACCACCAGCTGCTCCTTGGTGGCGTGGCCGGGGAGCTTGGCGGCGGTCGCCTTCGCCGGGATCAGGATGGCGCCCGGGAGGTGACCCTCGCCGAACTCCACCTCGGTCCGGGAGTCGATCACCACCAGGTCCTTGGCATGGGCCTTCACCTTCGCCGCCAGCTCGGTGGTGGGGATGAGCTTCACCTCCTCGGCGCGGGCGAGGCCGGGGGCGAGGAGGGCGGCGACGAGCAGCAGGGAAGACGGCTTCATGCATCACCTCGAGGATGGGTGCCGGGGAGGGAGCGGAAGGCGCCGACCGGCTCCGGCGCGCCCGTGGACGGAGGGCGAAGAGGGGGGAGGGGGCGCTGGCCGGGGGCGCCGTCCTGGATCCGGAAGGCGCCCACCAGCGTGCCCAGCTCCTCGGCCTGGCCGGAGAGCTCGGCCGCGGCGGAGGAGGACTCCTCGGCCGAGGCGGCGTTCTGCTGGGTGACCCGGTCCATCTCCGACATCGCGTGTCGGACCTGGTCGATCCCGCCGGACTGCTCCCGGGCCCCGGCGGCGAGCTCGGCGACGATCGCCGTGACGCGCTCGACGGCGGCGGAGATCTCGAGGAGCTGGCCGGCCACGTCCCTGGCGGAGCGCTCGCCCACCTCGGCGTGGCGCACCGACTCGCGGATCAGCCCCTCGGTCTTGGCGGCGGCCTCCTTGGACCGGAGGGCGAGCGAGCGCACCTCCTCGGCCACCACCGCGAAGCCGCGGCCCGCCTCGCCCGCCCGGGCGGCCTCGACCGCGGCGTTGAGGGCGAGGAGGTTGGTCTGGAACGCGATGTCGTTGATGTCGCGGATGATCTGGGAGGTGCCCTCCGCCGAGGCCCGGATCTGCTCCATGGCCGTGCCCATCGCGCCCATCCCCGTGGTGCCGGTGGCCGCGGCGCCCCGGGCGGCCTTCGCGAGCGCGTCGGCCTGCTGGGCCTGCTCCGCGGCGCGCCGGGTCATCCCCGCCATCCTCTCCAGGCTCTCGGTCGTCTCCTGGAGCGAGGTGGCCTGCTCCGACGCCCCGCTGGCGACGGCCTGCGAGGAGGAGGCGATCTGGGCGGAGGCGGACGAGACCTGATCGGTCGCCTGCGCCACCTGGGCGAGGGCGCGCTGGAGCGCCTCGGCGGTGGCGTTCACCGACTCGCGGATCCGGGCCAGATCGCCGCGGGCGGACCCGTCGTAGCGGGCGGTCAGGTCCCGCCGGGCGAGCCGCTCCAGGACGCGGCTGGCCTCGTCGAGCGGCGCGGAGACCGCGGCGAACGTGCGGTTCACCGCCTCGACCACCGCGCGGAACTGCCCTTCGTGGCGGGAGGCGTCGGCGCGGGTCGAGAGGCGGCCCTCCTCGGCGCTCGCGGCGAGCGTGCCGGCGTCCTGCGCCAGGGCCCGCATCGCCGCCAGGCAGCGGTTCAGGTTCTGCTCGAGCGTGCCGTACTCGCCCTTCCAGCCCTCCTGGAGGGGGGGCGGCACCTCGCCGCGCGCGAGCCGATCGACGCAGCCCGCGGCGGCCCGCACCGGGGCGACGACCGCGTCGAGGGTGGCGTTCACGCCCTCGATCACCTTGCGGTAGTCGCCGGCGTGCCGGGAGGCGTCGGCGCGGGCGGAGAGCCTGCCCTCCACCGCCGCGGCGGAGAGGGCGGCGGCGTCCTCGACCAGGGCGTTCACCGCCAGGATGCAGCGGTCGAGGCTCTCCTTCATGGGGCGGAAGTCGCCTGCCCACTCCGCCGCCACGCCCGCCGGGATCCGGCCGGCGGCGATCTCGCCCAGGCACCGGCCGGTCTCGGTCAGCGGCCCGACCACGGCGTCGAGGGTGGCGTTCACCCCCTCGATCACGCGCCGGAAGTCTCCCTCGTGGCGGCGCGGATCGGCGCGCACCCCGAGGCGGCCCTCGACCGCCCCCTGGGTGAGGGCGCGGGCGTCGGCGAGGAGCGCGTTCACCGCCCCGATGCAGCGGTTCAGGTTCTCCTGGAGGGTGGCGAACTCGCCCCGGCGCCCCTCGGTGAGGGCCGGCGGGACGTCGCCATGCGCGATCCGCTCCACGTAGGCGGCCACCGTCCTCAGCGGGGTGGCGAAGGCCTCCACGATCCGGTTCATCCCCTCGACCGCGGGGTGGAACTCGGGAGGGAGCCGGCTCGCCTCCGCCCGCACGTCGAGATCCCCCGCGTCGACCGCCGCCCTGACCCGGTCGGCCTCTCCCGAGAGCCCGGCCGCGGCCCGGCGGACCGCCCGGGTGAGCATGAGCCCGATGGCCGCCAGGCCGGCGAGCCCGAGGAGGAAGGCGGCGGCGGCCCCGAGCGTGGCGGCGGAGAGCGTGCGGTGGGCGCTCGCCCCGGCGTCCGACACCTCCTGGGCGCCGATCCCGGCCAGGCGGTCGAGGAGCGGCTCGGCGGTCGCGTAGGCGGTGGCCATCCTGGCCAGCTCCTCGAGCGCCCTCGACTCCGCCGAGATGACGCGCGGGTCGTCGCCGTCCCGGCCGCCGGCGATCAGCTCGTCCCGCTTGACCTGGTGACCGAGGAGGCCTCCGCCGAGCTCCGCCAGGCGTCGCGCACCGGCACGAGCTCGCCCCAGACGGCGCGCAGGGCAGGGGAGGTCAGGGTGTGCTCCAGGCGGGCGGAGGCGTCATCGAGGCGGGCCAGGTCCTGGCGGAACCGGTCGAGCAGCTGGCGCCGGAGGGCGGCCTCGGAGAGGCGGCTGTTGAGGAGCTTCCCTGCCGCCCCGTCGATCGAGGCCATCGAGAGCCGCAGCGCGGCGAAGGCCTCCTGGGCCGGCAGGTGCACGTCGAGGGCGGCCGTCGCCACCCGGGAGAGCGCGGTCATGGAGAACGCCGCGCTGACCCCCACCGCGGCCAGGATGGCGACGGAGACGACGGACGAGAGGACGACCTGCCGCCGCATGCCGAGCGTTTCGATGCGCACTCGTTGTTCCCTCCTCGTGGACCCGCGGCCGCCCCGGTGCGAGGGGCGTGCCGCGCCGACCGCACGTCCGCGCGGACGGTCCGTTCGTCCAAGCCCGGGCGGTCCCGGGGGAAAGGGCATGAGCGGGGAACGAGTGACCCTGGGTGACCGTACGTGTCGGACGCGACCCGGGGTTTCCTGCCCACGGGGAATCCAGGGTTCCGCCAGAGGCCGCCTGTGGCGGATTGCCGCCGGAGCCGTCGGTTGGACCGCCAACTACCGCGGCGAGTAGACGATCGGCTGGCGGGCCAGGGTGAAGCGGTCGATGGCGTCCACCGCCCAGCCGGGGAGCGAGAGCAGCCGCACCCCGCAGCCCGAGGGCTGGCGGCCGGTGGTGGCGCTCTTCTCGCGGACGAAGGCGACCTCCCCCTCGAGCTCCAGCTTGCGGCCGTCGGCCAGGCCGAGGCGGACGTGGAGGCGCGTCCCCACCGGCGGCGGCATGGCGGTGGCGATGAAGACGCCGCCCGAGTCCACCCGGCGGGTGGCGCCCACGTAGAAGTTGTGCTCCGACACCAGGCTCACGTTCACCTCGACCCGGGTGAGCGCCGGGCGGGCCCTCGGCTCGTCGACCAGCTCCTCGTCGATGAGGGCCATCAGGTCCACCGCCGCGCCCTTGGCCCGCGGCGGGGGCGGGGGAGCGGGATCGGGGACGGGCGGCGGCGCGGCCGCCGGGTAGACGGGAGGCGCGGCGGGCGGGGGCGGGGCGGGCGGCCGGTAGGCAGGGGCGGCCGCCGAGGGCTGCGGGGCCCCGCCGCCGATCAGGCCGCCGCCGACGTGCCGCTCCACCACCACCAGGGGCTTGGAGAGCACCTCGGACCGGGCGAGGGCCCGCTCCGCCCCGGCCACCGCGGCGAGCGGCTCGACGATCTCGCGGGAGGGGGCGACCATCACCACCCGCACCCCGACCCGGGCGGCGTTGGCGGCGGTGGTGAGGGCGGTCCCCCAGGTCCCGTCGGGCGCGGCCGGGAGGAGGAGCACGATCACGTGGGGCGCCACCGCCCGGGCGAACGGCTCCAGCTCCCCGGGGCCGGGCAGGCAATAGACCGCGTAACCTGCCCGGTCGAGGTGCAGGTGGAGCGCGATCGAGACGTCGGCGTCCGTGCCCACCACGAGAACGCGCGACGCCACTGGGGCGCCGGCCGGGCTCACGCGGAGCGGCCTCCCGTCTCCATCATGATGCGGCGCTCGAGGTCGGCGCGGTGGGTGGCGTTGGCGAGGGCGGTGTCGAGGCTGATCCGCTTCCCCTCGTGGAGCCGGTACAGGAACTGGTCGAAGCTGTGCATCCCGAGG
>DATKAL010000217.1:0-2593 GCA_035498135.1 Anaeromyxobacter sp. | reverse complement strand
AACCGCACCAGGTTGTTCTGGGCCTGGCCGGGCACGACGTAGTTGAAGGGGAAGAGGGCGTTGCCGAGGTGGTGGAGCACCGGCGCGATCTGCTCGCGCTTCTCGGTGATGATGCGGTAGCGCACCCGGTCGAAGACCTGGGCGGCCACCGTCTCCCGCTTGGCGAGCAGCTTGGTGACGAGCGAGGAGCGGGTCTTGACGTTGCCGTGGAAGGCGACGATGGGGAAGCCCGCCTCGACCATGCGGCGGCCCTCGCTCATGATGCGCCGGTCCACGTTCTCGGCCAGGTCGGCCTCGCGCACCGGGGTGCGGAAGAGGAGCTCCCTCGCCTCGAGGTGGTGGACGACGTGCATGCACTTCAGCGCCACGCAGGCGATGCGACGGTACTTGCGGGGCTCGGCCACCCCGCTCGCGAGCAGGAACAGGTCGCGCAGGTCCGCCGGGCTCGCCACCGCGTCGGCGACCCGGTACCCGAAGGCCGAGCGCAGGTAGTCCACCGCCTGGGCGAGGATGGCGCGCAGCCGCCGCTCGTCGCGCGGGTCGCGCAGGTCGAAGAGGTTCAGCGAGAGGAAGTGATCGACCTCGGCCGCGTCGCGGAAGTGGAGGCGGCGCCAGTCGACGACCGATCCGCCGCGCAGGACGAGCCGCAGGGCCTCGATTTCGCCGAGGCCCATCTCGGAGACCCGGCGGTAGACGGGCACTCGATCCGCGTCGCTCTTCGCCTCGACCGCCAAATCGGCTCCTGGAGGTCCCCCGGCAGCGGCCGGCGATCAGAACTTGAAGGGGAAGACCACTTCCTGGCCCGTGGTGCGCGACCGCGGGAAACGGATGCCCTTGATGACGCCTACCAGGCACTGGGTGATCGGCTGTCCGTTGAACTCGGGGCTGAGGTTCTTCACGCCGGTGACGCCCCCGTCGCCTGCGATGACCCAGCGGAGCTTCAGCGTCCCGTGGGAGTCGGGGTTCGCGCCCTGCTGCTTCTCCAGGCACCCCTGCAACCCCTCCATCTTGCTCGCCACTCCTTCCTGGATCTGGGCCTGCGAGACCTCGGCCGGGAGGTCGCTGCCGACGGCGGGCGGGACGTAGACGCTGCGCTTCTTCGGTCCGCCCCCGGAGAGCTCGCGCTCGAAGTCGCTGTCGGTGTCGCCGAAGTCGAGGAGCGGATCGCCGCCCGCCGCCTTGGCGGGCTTTTTCGGCGGAGGCTCCGGCTCGGGCGCGGGCTCGGCCTGCGCCACCTTCTGCGGCGGCTTCCGCGCCGGCTTCTCGACGGGTTCCGGCTTGGGCTTCCGCTTGGGCGGCGCGGCCTTCTCGGGGGGCGGGGGCGCGGCGGCCACGACCGGGGCCGGGGCGGGCGCCGGGGCCGGCGACGTCGCCGGGGTGGGCGCGGGCGGGGCGGAGGGCGGGGCCGGTGCGGCGGCGACGGGTTGGGCCGGCGCGGCGGCGGGCGGCGGGGCCGGAGCGGGCGCCGGGGGCGGCACGGCGGCCACCGGGGTCCGCTCGGGCTCGGGCCTGTGGCTGAAGTACCACCAGACCGCGCCCACGCCGGCGGCGAACAGGACGAACAGCGACACGGACACGGCCGCCAGCGTCCGGTTGGCGCTGCGCTTCATGCGCAGCTCGGCGCTCGAGCGCGCCACCGACGACTTCCTCTTGAGCTCGGACTCGCCGGTGCTCTCGAGCCCCTTGATGGGGAGCGGGATGGCGCCGGTGGGATCGACGCCGCCGGAGTCGGGCAGGTCCATCCGCTCCACCAGCGACCCCTTGCCGGTCGCGCCGTCCACGGGGGCGCGCGCCGGCGCCGAGGCCGGGCTCGGCGCCGCTATCGAGGCGATCTCCTCGCTGGCGAGCGCGGCGAGCGCGCTGGCGGCGGAGGGCTTCCATCCGCCGTCGCCCTCCGCGGCCGGCGCCGTCGCGGCGCGCGGGGCCGCCCCGTCGGAGGCGGCGGCCTTGGGCTTCGGCGTGGCGCGGGCCACGGGAGCGAGGAACTGCGCCAGCTCTGGGACCGAGGAGAGCGGCTTCCAGTCCGCCAGGCCGGGCTGCCAGACCAGGCTGTCCGGCCCGATCTCGCCGGCCTCCCACCTCGCCTTCACGGCGGGGGGAGCGAGCGGCCCGACCTGGGCGTCATCGATGGCCACGTACCAGTCGCTCACGGGCTCGGCCGGGCGCGTGGCCGGCTGGGGCGGGGGCGCCGCCGCCGCCGCGAGGCGCTCCGCCTCCTCCGGGGACATGAGCTGCGTCGCCGCGAGGTCGCCCCCGGCCGGAGCCGGGCCGGCAGGCGGGGACCCCCCGAGCATGTTGTCGAAGGCCTGGCCCAGCTCGGCGTCGAGGCCCGCCTCCCCGCCCGGGAGCGGGCCGGCGGGCGGCTGCGGCGCGACCGGCTCTGGCTGCGGGGCGGCCCGCTTCACCAGCACGATGTGCTGGCACTTCTTGCAGCGGACCTTGACCCCGTTCGGACCGACCTTCTCGTCCGAGATCATGTACTGCGCGCCGCAGCTGTCGCAGGTGAATCGCATGAAGGAATCGTTCCTCTTCGACTCTAGGGCGTGCTCCACGGCAGCGTCAAGAACGGGAACCAAAGGACAATTCGCGGCTC
>DATKAL010000216.1:0-2666 GCA_035498135.1 Anaeromyxobacter sp. | reverse complement strand
CGGACCCGCGCGCCGCCCTCCTCGTCTTCGACGGCGCGGCCGCCGCCGCGGACCCGCGCACCGCGCCCCGGCTCGGCCTGACCGGCGTGGTCCGGCGCCTGGCCGGACGGGAGGTCGACGACGCCCGGGCCCGCTACCTCGCTCGCCACCCCGAGGCCCGCGGGCTCCTCGCCCTCGACTTCGTGCTCTACCAGCTCGCGGTCGAGGAGGGGCAGCTCGTGGCCGGGTTCGGGGCCGCCGGGTTCTTCGGCGGAGCGGAGCTGTGCCTCCCGGACCGCTAGGTCCGCGCCCCTCCGGCGGCGCGCGCCGCCTCAGCACTCCGGCAGGTTGACCCCGATCCGGACCAGGCCGGGAACGTTCACCGCCAGGCCGCCCAGGGCGGTCTCCTTGTACTTCGCCTGCATGTCGGCGCCGGTCTCGCGCATGGTCTTCATCACCTCGTCGAGCGAGACGAAGTGGCGGCCGTCGCCGCGCAGGGCGATCCGGGCGGCGTTGATCGCCTCGACCGAGGCCATGGCGTTCCGCTCGATGCAGGGGATCTGGACCAGGCCGCCCACCGGGTCGCAGGTGAGGCCGAGGTTGTGCTCCATGCCGATCTCGGCGGCGTTCTCCACCTGGGCGGCCGTCCCGCCGAGCACCTCGGCGAGCGCCCCGGCCGCCATCGAGCAGGCGGTCCCCACCTCTCCCTGGCAGCCGACCTCGGCGCCGCTGATGGAGGCGTTCTCCTTGTAGAGGGCGCCGATCGCGCCGGCGGTGAGGAGGAACCGCACCACGCCCTCGTCGCTCGCCCCCGGGACGAGCCGCCGGTAGTAGTGGAGGACGGCCGGGACGATCCCGGCCGCGCCGTTGGTGGGGGCGGTGACCACCCGGCCACCGGCGGCGTTCTCCTCGTTCACCGCCAGGGCCCAGAGGTTCACGAAGTCCATGGCGGCGAGCGGGTCCGCCTCCGGTCGGCCGCGGGCCGCGAGGGTCTGCGCCAGCCCGGGCGCGCGGCGCGGCACCGCCAGGCCCCCGGGGAGCACCCCCTGGGTCCGGCAGCCGCGCTCCACGCACCCCTCCATCACCCGCCAGATCCGGAGCAGCCCGGCCCGGACCTCGGCCTCGGGGCGGAGGGCGGTCTCGTTGGCCAGCATCACGCCGGAGGGGAGGAGGCCGCGCTCGCCGCAGCGGGCGAGCAGCTCCCCGGCCGAGCGGAAGGAGAGCGGCGCGGGCCGGGCGGCGGCGGGCGGCGGCGGGACGCCCTCCTCGACCACGAAGCCCCCGCCGATCGAGTAGGAGGTCCGCGCGAGGAGCGTCCGCCCGTCCGGGCCGGCGGCGGTGAAGCGCATGCCGTTCGGGTGGAAGGGGAGCGCCGAGAGCTCGAACCGCAGGCTTCGATCCTCGGAGAACGGGAGCTCGCGCCGGCCGAGGAGCGCGAGCCGGCCGCGCTCCCGGACGGCGGCCACGCGCCCCGGGATCGCGTCCGGGTCGACCGCGTCGGGCGCCTCGCCCAGGAGCCCGAGGATCACCGCCCGGTCGGTGCCGTGGCCCCGCCCGGTGGCGCCGAGCGAGCCGAAGAGCTCCACCCGCACCTCGGCCACGCGCTCGAGGAGCCCCGCCGCCTCCAGGGCGAGGGCGAAGCTCCGGGCGGCCCGCATCGGCCCCACGGTGTGCGAGGAGCTGGGACCGATCCCGATCTTGAACAGGTCGAAGACGCTGGTGGGCATCGGTCCCGGGGGCCTCCCGTCCGGCGATCCAACCTAACCGCGGATCACCTTCCGCACACCTCTCCCTTCCAGCCACCGGGCCACCCGCTCCCGCTGGTCGCCCTGGACGGCGATCGCGTCGCCCTCCACGCCGCCCCCGCAGCCCAGGGTGCGCTTCAGGTCGAGGGCCCACGCCTCCAGCGCCGCCGGCGCGAGCCCGAGCCTCTCCACCACCGTGGCCTCCTTGCCGCCCCGTCCCTTCCGCTCCAGGCGGACCACCGCCCGGGCGGGCGCGGCCGGCGGCGGGGAGGGCGCGGGCGCGGGGGGAACGTGGCCCGCCGGGAGCCGCTCGCGGAGCTTCGCGAAGGCGTCGTGGAAGGGAGCGGGGGGCGCGCCGGCCGGGGGCCTGCGGGGCTTCACCTGGACCTCCCGCAGGCCCCGCGCCGGGGACGGCGCCGCGGCGCGCCGTTCGCGACCCTGGCCGCCTCCTCGACCCAGGCGCCGGAGAGCCGGGCGGCGAGGGCGAGCCCCTCCTCCCAGGCTGGCCCGTCGGGGACGACGCGCTCCGCCATCCCGAGGAGCCGGGCCTCGAGGACGATCCCCTCCGAGAGCCGCCGGGCCTCGCCCTCGTCGAGGCCGCAGGCGGCGAGGAAGGCGTCCCGGCGGGCCGGCCGGATCCCGAGCCTCCCGAGCCAGGCGCGCTCCGCCTCCTCCGCCTCGGCGGGCCCGGCGGCGAGGCCGAGGCTCCGGGCCAGGCCGGCGAGCAGCGCCCGGCGGAGCCCCTCCGCGGCGAGCCGCCCGGCGTCGGGACGGCGGGCGAGCGCCGCCAGGACCTCGCCGGAAAGGGCGGCGCGCCCGTCCGGGAGCGGCGAGCGGGCCCGCGCCAGCCGCGCCCGCCGGACGTGGGCGGGCGGAGGCGGGAGCGTGGGGCGGGGCGGCGGCGGGGCGCCCTGGCGGCGGGCGCGGACGAAGGCGGCCGCC
>DATKAL010000215.1:0-2888 GCA_035498135.1 Anaeromyxobacter sp. | reverse complement strand
GGCCGGGCCGGGGGATGGGCGCGGTGCCCAGGCTCACGCCCGCCGCGGCCGCCACCTCCGGGCTCGTCCCCTCGTCGACGTACTCCTTCGTCCCGCCGTTGCAGAGGATCGCCACCACGCGAAAGGCGTTGCCGGTCGCGTCGCCGTCGGCCCGGACGCGCTCCAGGGCGAGGAGCCGCGCCCCGCGGACCTCGTCCCCGACCCCGAGCACGAAGCTCTCGCGGCTGCTGCTGTCGACCAGCGTGGCGATCGAGTAGCGCGGGATCTCCGCCACCACGCCGGCCACCAGGAGGAGCTTCAGGTCGGAATGCACCGGGGCCGCCGACGGGTCGCCGCAGTTCTGCGGGCGGGGCGGGGGCGCGTTCGGCTCGTCGGCGACCTTGGGCGGCTCGACGCCGATGAGGTGATAGAGCCGGGCCTCGTCGATCGCGGTCTGGAGCACGGGACGGGCCGGTGCCGCCGCCGGGATCGAGAGATCCGCCTGCGGGCGCGGCCGGATCACCGTTCCCACCAGGGTGTTCACGATCTTGGCCGACAGCCACGCCGCCGCGAAGAGCAGGGCGAGGTTCGCCGTCCAGGCGTACTTCCTGAAGAACAGGTCGAGCATGGTGCGCCCGCGCGGGTTCAGCAACGGGCGTGCCACCCCGCCCGCCCCTGCCTACCATTCAACCGACCGCCGCGGCTATGGAATTCCGCGGGTCCGGCATGCCGATCGCGGGTGCCGGACGCGTTTCCTGCCTTTTTGGCAATCCCTGCGCCACCGGCCGGGCCGGGCCGCCAAATTGGCAGCGTTCGCCTGGTCCAGAGCGCTCACTCGCCCCGCTCTCCCCCGGTGCCGGCCGCGTCCGGCTCCACGAGCCGCCCCTCCTCGTCGCGGTCCAGCTTGCGGTAGATCGTGCGGGCGGCGATGCCGAGGAGCTGCGCCGCCAGGTTCTTGTCCCCGCGCGTCTGCCTCAGGGTCTCGCGGATCGCCAGCCGCTCGATCTCCTCGAGCGGGGTGCCGAGGGGGATGACCAGGGCGGGCGCGCCCCCCGGCGGCGGGGCGGCGCCCCCGGCCGCGGCGCGGACCGGCTCGGGGAGGTCGGCGACGTCCACCGTCTCGGCGCGGGTCAGGATCACCGCCCGCTCCAGGGCGTGCTGGAGCTCGCGGACGTTCCCCGGCCAGGGGTAGCGCTCCAGGACCGCCAGGGCGGCCGGGCTGATCCCGGTGACCCGCTTGTCGTTCTTCTCCGCGAACCGCCGGAGGAACGCGATGGCGAGCAGCGGCACGTCCTCCCGGCGCTCCCGGAGCGGCGGCAGCCGGACCGAGACCACGTCGAGCCGGTAGAACAGGTCCTCGCGGAAGCCGCCCGCCTTCACCTCGGCCGCCAGGTCCTTGTTGGTCGCCGCCACCACCCGGACGTCCACCGACACCGGCTCGGTCCCGCCCACCCGCTCGAGGACCCCGTCCTGGAGGAAGCGGAGGAGCTTCACCTGCACGGCGAGCGGGATCTCCCCCACCTCGTCGAGGAAGAGGGTGCCACCCCGGGCGCGCTCGAACCGCCCCTCCTTGCGCGCCACCGCGCCGGTGAAGGCCCCCTTCTCGTGGCCGAAGAGCTCCGACTCGAGGAGCCCCTCGGGGATGGCGGCGCAGTTGATGGGGACGAACGGCCCGGCGGCCCGGGGCGAGAGGTCGTGGACGAGGCGCGCCGCCAGCTCCTTGCCCGTCCCGCTCTCGCCCACCAGGAGGACGGTGGCGGAGGTGGGGGCGGCCTGGCGGAGGGTGTCGAGCACCGCCCGGAACGCGGGGGCGTCGCCGAGCAGCTCGCCCGCGCCGGTCGGCTCGAGGGCCGCCAGCCGGGCGCGCAGGGCCCGGTTCTCGGCCACCAGCGAGACCTTCTCCAGCGCCTGGCGGACGGCCTTGACGATGGCGTGGCGCTTCACCGGCTTGGTGATGAAGTCGTAGGCGCCGTCCTTCATGGCGGCGACCGCGGTCTCGACCGTGCCGTAGGCGGTCATGAGCACCACCTCGGTCCCTGGGGAGACCGCCCGGACGGCGCGGAGGACCTCCTCGCCTCCCATCCCCGGCATCATCAGGTCGGTGACCACCACCGCCACAGGCTCGCGGCGGAGGACCTCCAGGGCGGCCGCCCCCGAGCCGGCGAGGGCCACCCGCCAGCCCTCGCGGTCGAAGATCTTCCCGAGCGACTCGAGGTTCGGGCTCTCGTCGTCGACCACCAGGACGAGGGGCGCGGTCACGCCGGGAGGATACACCGGCTACGGGGCGGGCGGAGCCGGGGCGGCGGGAGGGCCGGCGGGGCGCAGGCCGGCCGGGGCCGCCGCGGGCGGCCGGGCGGGACGCAGGCCGAACGCGCTGCGGAGCTCGTCGCCGAAGAGCGCGATCGCGCCGGCGGCGGCCAGGGCGAGGAAGCCCACGAGCAGGAGGTACTCGAGGAGCCCCTGGCGCGAGGGGGGTGCGGGCCGGGCGGGAGACATCGGGACCTCCGGGGCGAGGCGCCCCGCCAGACGAGAACGGCGCCCACCAGGGGCGCCGCTTCGTGGAACGCCACCGGGCTGCCGGGCCTACTCGGGCTTCGCCTCGGCGGGGGCGGCGGCCTCGGCGGGGGCCGCCTCGGCCTTGGGCTTGTTCTTGCCGGCCTTGGCGCGCTTGGCGGCCCGGTTCTCCTTGGGCGCCTCGGCCTTCTTCGCGGCCGGGGCAGGGGCCGGGGCGGCCTTCTTCGCGGGCTCGGCCTTGGCCGAGGTGGCCGCGTAGCGGGTCTTGAACTTCTCGATCCGGCCGGCGGTGTCGAGGATCTTCTGCTTGCCGGTGAAGAACGGGTGGCAGGCGGAGCAGATCTCGATGTGGAAGTCGCCGCGGACCGAGCGCGTCTCGATCACGTTGCCGCAGG
>DATKAL010000214.1:0-3660 GCA_035498135.1 Anaeromyxobacter sp. | reverse complement strand
GGGCCATCTCCGCCCGCACGAGCGGGTATTGCCGCTCCGCGGCCTCGAGCACGCGCTCGGGCGTCATCGACGGGTCGCTGAAGGCGTGCGTCAGGTGCTCCGAGAAGCGCTCGCGCCCGAGGCGGCCCTCCCCCTCCGCCGTGGGCAGGACCGCGTGACGAAGGTGGTCGCGGAAGTCCTCGATCGCCGCCCGGGCCACCGCCGCGGCGCGCAGCCCCGCCCGCACGCCCGCCGCCACCCCGGCGAAGCGCTCCGCGGCGAAGGTGGCCGCCGCGCCGCTCCCCGGGTGGGCGCGGGCGCGGAGCCACTTGGTGTGCTGGCCGGTGTCGATCCCCACCGGGCAGGCGGTGGCGCAGAGCCCGTCGGCCGCGCAGGTCTCCTCGCCCAGCCAGGCGTAGTCGCGCTCCAGCCGCCGGAGCCGGGCCGGGTCCTCGCCCGCGCCCCGCAGCCGGGCGATCTCCCGCTGGACCACGATCCGCTGGCGCGGCGAGAGGGTGAGGTCGCGCGAGGGGCAGCGCGGCTCGCAGAAGCCGCACTCGGTGCACCGGTCGAGGAGCTCGTGGGCGGCGGGGAGGGGCTTCAAGGCCTTGAGGTGGGCCCGGGGATCGTCGTTCAGGAGGACGCCGGGGTTGAGGAGGCCCTGGGGATCGAGGAGCGCCTTCACCCGGCGCATGAGGCCGTGGGCCTTCTCCCCCCACTCCAGGGCGACGAAGGGGGCCACGTTCCGGCCGGTGCCGTGCTCCCCCTTGAGCGACCCGTCGAACCGCCGGGTCACCATCTCGCAGAGCTCGTCCATGAAGCGGCCGTACCGCTCCACCTCGCCCGGCGCCCCGAAGTCCGGGGTGAAGACGAAGTGCAGGTTCCCGTCGAGCGCGTGGCCGAAGATGATCCCGTCGTAGCCGTGCGCGTGCATGAGCCGCTGCAGCGCCACGGTGGCCTCGGCCAGGTGGACGATGGGGAAGGCGACGTCCTCGATCACCACCGTGGTGCCGATGGGGCGGGCGCCGCCCACCGCGGGGAAGGTGCCGCGCCGGATGTCCCAGAGCCGCTCGTACTCCGCCTTCACGCCGGTGAAGGCCACCGGGAAGAGGGTGGGGACCGGGGCCATCCGCTCGCGGAGGGCGGCGATCCGGCCCGGCAGGCCGGCGGCGTCGGGGGCCCGGGTCTCGATGAGGAGCGCGGCGGCGCCCTCGGGGAGCCCGGCCAGCTCGGCCGGCATCCCCGGCTTCCCCTCCACCGCCCGGAGCGAGGCCCGGTCCATCAGCTCGGCGGCCGCCACCGGTCCGCCCTGGAGGAGCTGGGTGGCCCGGGCGGCCTCGGCCACGCCGGCGAAGAGGGCCAGGGCGCTCGCCTTGTGGGGGAGCTCGGCGACGGTGCGGAAGGTGAGCTCGGCGAGGAAGGCGAGGGTCCCCTCCGAGCCGATCATCAGGTGCAGGAGGATGTCGAACGGATCGTGGTGGTCGACGAAGGCGTTGAGCGAGTAGCCGGTGGTGTTCTTGATCCGGTACTTCTCGACGATGCGGGCGTGGAGGGCGGGGTCGGCGGCGATCTCGTCCCGGATCGCCTCCAGGCCGCGCAGGATCTCGGGGTGGATGCGGGCGAAGGCTTGCCGCGAGGCCGGATCGGCGGTGTCGAGGCGGGTCCCGTCCCAGAGCACGAGCCGGGCCGACTCGATGGTGCGGTAGCTGTTCTCCGCCGTGCCGCAGCACATCCCGGAGGCGTTGTTGGCGGCGATGCCTCCGATCATCGCCGCGCCGATGGAGGCGGGATCGGGTCCGAGCTTCCGGCCGTAGGGGGCGAGGAGCGCGTTGGCCTCGGCGCCGACCACGCCGGGCTCGAGGACGATGCGCGCGCCGCCGTCGAGGATCCGGTGCCCGCGCCACCCGCCCGCCAGCCGGACCAGGACCGAGTCGCTCACCGCCTGGCCGGAGAGGCTCGTGCCGGCGGCGCGGAAGGTCACCGGCGTCCGGTGGCGGCCGGCGGCGCGGAGGAGCTCCGCCACCTCGTCGGGGGTCCGGACCTGCGCCACGATCCGCGGGACGAGCCGGTAGAAGCTCGCGTCGGTGCCGTAGGCGAGCAGGCGCGCCGGATCCGTGACCAGTCGCCCGGCAGGGAGAACCCGGGCGAGGTCGGCCAGGAGACGGCGATACGTCTCGGGCAGCGCGCGCGAGTCGTGGCGGGCGTTCATGGACCGGTCGCTTCCACATAGCGGACAGTGAACGAGAAAGGCAAACTGACTTTTCGACCCCGGCCCCCGACGCGCTGCGGCGGAGGTCCCGGCCCGACGGAGCCGGGTCCGGCACGGCGGCGGAGAGGGAAACCTTTCGGCCAGCCGCGGGTCTTTCCGGCAGTTCCGTCCTGGACCCCGACAGGCAGCCCCGCGTGGGGCCCCGGGTCCGTGCCTCCCTTGACGCCGCGCTCCCGACCAGTTAATTGTCATAGCAAATGTTGCCTCAGCAAGATTATCCGGAGTATCCGGGTCACCTGATCGCGGTGGCGCGCCGGCGCATCAAGCAGGCGGTGCTGGCGCGCGCCGCGGGGCACGGGCTCTCCAGCCAGCAGTTCTGGGCGCTGGTCACGCTCCAGGACGAGCCCGGCCGCTTCCAGGGGGAGCTGGCCGAGCGGCTGCGGGTCGACGCGCCCACGGCCTCCCGGGTGCTCGCCGCCCTGGCCCGCCGCAAGCTGGTGCGCAGCGAGGTCGATCCCGCCGACCGCCGGCGGAGCCGGATCCACCTCACACGCGCCGGCGCCGAGCTCGCCCGCGCCCTCGCCCGGAGCGCCGAGGAGGTCCGGGCGGCGGTGGTGGAGGGCATGACCCCGGCGGAGATCGACGGGCTTCGCCGCGGCCTGCGGCGCGTGATCGCCAACCTGGAGCGGCTCGATCGACCCCACGCCGCCGGAGGAGCCGAATGAAGCGCCGCATCGTGGTGGCCGCCGCCGGGATCGTCCTCGTCGCCCTGGCCGGGGGGGCCTGGCGCTACCGCGCCACCCACCGCAGCGACGCCTTCACCTACGACACCGCCCAGGTGGACCAGGGGCGCATCGTGGCCAAGGTGACCGCCACCGGCACCCTGTCGGCCATCGTCACCGTGCAGGTGGGCAGCCAGGTGTCGGGCACGATCTCCGAGCTCTTCGCCGACTACAACAGCACGGTGAAGAAGGGGCAGCTCATCGCCAAGATCGATCCGCGCCTCTTCGAGGCGTCGGTGGAGCAGGCCCGGGCCAACGTGGTGGCGGCCGAGGGGGGCCTGGCCAAGGCGAAGGCCCAGGCGATCGACGCCAAGCGGCAGCTGGGCCGCAACGTCGACCTGGCCAGGGACAAGCTCATCGCCCAGGCCGACCTCGACACCTCGCAGGCCAACTCCGACGCGGCCGAGGCCTCGGTCCAGGCGGCCGAAGGCGCGCTCGCCCAGGCCAAGGCCGCCCTCTTCCAGTCGAGCGTCAACCTCGCCTACACCCGGATCGTCTCCCCCACCGACGGCGTGGTGATCTCGCGCAACGTGGACGTGGGGCAGACGGTGGCCGCCTCGCTCCAGGCGCCGACCATCTTCGTGATCGCCGAGGACCTGGCCAAGATGCAGGTCGACACCAACGTGGCGGAGGCCGACGTGGGCAAGCTGCGGGCGGGGGCGGTCGCCACCTTTACCGTCGACGCCTACC
>DATKAL010000213.1:0-2872 GCA_035498135.1 Anaeromyxobacter sp. | reverse complement strand
GGCCGGCGGGCGCGAGGGAGCCCCGAGCCGCGACGGAGCCTTGAGCGCGGAGCTGGCGTCGCTCCCTCCCGTGGCGCGGCGGCCGCGGCCGGGCAGCGCCAGCTGGCTCGAGGATCCGCCCGAGGAGCAGGCCCCCGCGCTCGACGGTCGCCCGCTGGAGGTCGATCCGCTCCCGCTCCACAGCGCCGCCCTCCGGCTCTCCGACGTGCGGGCGATCTTCGAGGACGGGCGCTTCTGGACCGAGTACCAGGCGATCGTGAACGCCCGCACCGGGCGGACGGCGGGGTACGAGGCGCTCGGCCGGTTCGCCGCCGCCGACGGCGCCCCGGTCGCGCCCGCGGTGGTCTTCGCCCTCCTGCACGCCGACCCGGCGCTCCTCCTCCGCGCCGAGCTCACCCTCAAGTTCCACCAGATCGAGCACGCCCCCGACGCGCCGCTCTTCCTGAACCTCGACCCGGGGAGCTGGTGCCGGGCCGGCCACGGGCAGGCCAATCCGTTCGTCGGCCTCATGTCCTCCGCCCACCGCCGGGTGGTGGTCGAGGTCACCGAGACCGCCGTGACCGCCCACGCGCTCCGGGCGGCGGGCATCATCGCCTCGCTCCGCGAGCGCGGGCTGACGGTGGCCCTCGACGACCTGGGGGCGGCGGACGCGCTGCTCAGCCTCGAGGCGCTCGGCGAGAGCGACGTCCTCAAGTTCGACCGCGCCATCGTCCCGCGCCTCCGGGAGCCGCGCTACCGCGCCCTGGTGCAGGCCCTCATCCGCATGACCCACGAGACCGGCGCCTACACCGTCCTCGAGGGGATCGAGCACGTGGACGACTTCGTCCTGGCGCGCGAGATCGGCTTCGACTTCGTCCAGGGGTTCCTGTTCGGCGAGCGGAGCCAGGTGGCGCCGCGGTAGGGCGCGGGCGCAGCGTTCGGCCGCCCGGTCGGCCCTGGCGTCGCCTCGGCGAAGGGCCGGGGAGCCGAGAGCCGAGCCGGGTGAAGCAGTGACCCCACCGGGATTCGAACCCGGGTTACAGCCTTGAAAGGGCCGTGTCCTAGGCCTCTAGACGATGGGGCCGATGCGACCGGAACCTACTGGGCGCCGCGCCGCGTGTAAAGCGCACGCGGCCGGCGCCACTCTGCTTTTCGTTGACCCCACGGGGATTCGAACACCCGGTTTCCGCCTTGAGAAGGCAGCGTCCTGGGCCTCTAGACGATGGGGTCGGGCGGTCTAGTACCCGACCTCCACGCTCCTGTAAAGGGGTGCGGCCAGGCGGCCGACGCCTCGGCGGTCAGGGCCGCCGGCGGCTTGCGGCCGCGCCCGGCGCCGCCGCCGGCTGGTGGATGGTACCGCGCAGGAGGTCCCACAGCGGCACCGTCACGTTGAAGTTCCAGCGCTGCATGAGGTGCGGCGCGTGGTGGGTCCGGTGGTGCCGGCGGAGCGCCCGGACGATCCCGAGGCGCGCCACGAGCGCGTCCTCGGGCAGGTGGTAGGCGAGGTGGAGCCACTCGTAGGAGAGCACGTAGCAGACCGCGCTCGCGATCCAGAGGGCGGCGACGTTCCGCTGGCCGGCGAGCACCAGGGCGAGCGCCAGCGGCGAGCCGGCCGCCAGGATGGCGAGGACCCCGGAGGCGGGGAGGAGGACGAGCCGGAGCTCGCGCCAGTCGCGGATCGCCATGTCGTCCGCCACGTAGAGCGCGTGGTGCTGCGGGGTGTGCCGGACGTAGAGCGTCTCGAGGAAGCGCGTCCGCCGGTGGAGGACCCCGCGGTGGACGTGCCACTCGACCGCGTTCCCGAGGACCAGGAAGACGGGGACGAGCGCCACCTGCCAGGCCTGCAGGTCCCGGATCCGGGAGAGGGCGTAGAGGGCGATGGAGAGGCCGGCCGCGGCCGGGAAGGCGACGTGCGCCCAAGGGGTGTACCAGCTGGGGATCCGCGCGATCAGCTCGGCGCGGCGCTCGGCGCGTGAAGCCTGGGTCATCCGGTCCTGGGCCTCCCGCCTCCTAGGTGAGCACGGGAGGCCGGGTTGACCAGGGGGAGGCGGCGCGGTCAGGCGCTCCGGGCGAGCGGCGCCGCCCCGGCTCCCTCCTCCGTGGGCCACACCAGCCGGCGGGCGGCCGGACGGCGGGCCAGGTAGACCCACGTCCCGGCGATCACCACCGCCAGGGAGAGGGCCAGCGGGATCAGGATCCATCCCCCGTGCAGGCGAAGCGCCCACCCGCCGCCGAGGGCGACCGCCACCCCGAGCCACCCCATCTTCTGGACCAGGGCCGGAAGGCGCAGCCCCTGGAGCCGGGCCGCGTCGAGCCCGGCGAGCCGCTCCCAGAGGAGCTGCTCCTGGCGCCAGTAGGTGTAGATGACCGGGATGATCTCCAGGGTGAGGAAGGCGCTGGTCGCCAGGCCGCCCACCATGGGCGCCGCGATCCGCTTCATCACGTCCGCCCCCGAGCCGGTGGCCCAGAGGAGCGGCACCAGGCCGGCGAGCATGGTGGCCACGGTCATCAGCTTGGGCCGGACCCGCTGCACCGTCCCCTCCATGTGGGCCCAGACGATGTCGGAGAGGTCCCGGATCTTCCCCGCCCGCTTCCGCCGCTCGAAGGCGTGATCGATGTAGACGATCATCACCACCCCGGTCTGGGCCGAGAGCCCCACCAGCGCGATGATCCCCACCCAGACGGCGGTGGAGAGGTGGTAGCCGAGCAGCCAGAGGAGCCAGACGCTCCCCACCATGGCGAAGGGGACCGAGAGCAGGACGATCAGCACCTCGGTGAAGTTCCGGAAGTGGAGCCAGAGCAGCACCACCACCAGGAGCAGGGTGAGCGGCAGCACCAGCCGCATCCGCCGGCCGGTCTCCTCCATGAGCTGGTACTGGCCGGTGAAGCGCAG
>DATKAL010000212.1:0-2647 GCA_035498135.1 Anaeromyxobacter sp. | reverse complement strand
CTCGGCCGTGCTCCTCACCAGCTTGTTCATGGGTGTTCCCCGGGCCCCGAGCCCGGTCCCGGCGATGATATCAGGCCGGCTCCGCACGGCGGCGGCGGCCGTCGGCGATCCGGGGGCTACTTCGTCGCCGCGGGGGCGGCGGTCAGACCCAGCTTCCCGGCGAGGGCTTCCGACTTCGCCTTCACGTCCTGCGCGGTCCGGACGGCCTTCGGGACGTCCCCGCCCTGGAAGGCGGTGGTGGCCTCCGTCCAGGCCTGGGTGACCGAGCCGAGGTCGGCCTGGGCGCCGGCGAGCGCGTCCTTGGTCATGCCCTTGGGCAACGACTTCGCCGCGGCGAGCGCGGTCACCTTGGCGGTGATCGACTGGACGAGGCCGGGCAGGCTGCCCGACATGTCGGTCCAGGACGCGATCAGCTTCTGCTTCGCCGCCGCGGCGGCGGTGGTCGCGGCCTGGATCTTCGCCGGGAGCTCCTGGGCCGCCTTCAGAGCCTCGGTGTAGTTGCCCTTCTCGAACTCGGAGCGGGCCGCCTGCAGGGCCGCGTTCAGGGAGGTGACCTCCTCCGGCACGTACTTCTCGATCTCGGGCTTCGCAGCGGCGAGGGCAAGGTCGGCCGCCTTGAGGGCCGCTTCGGCGGGGGCCTTGTTGCAGGCCCCGACGAACAGGGCGAGGGACGCCACCGCGACCGCGGCGATCCCCTTCGTCAGGTGACGCATGGTTCTCTCCCTTCTCGACTGCCGGTGCACGACCGTGATCCTGGACCACGGTTCCAGGATCATACCGCCGGCTCCTCGGGCGCGGCCAGACTCGCGCCCCGCCCGACGTCATGGCGCCGGTCGCCGCCTCCTCGCCTGGATCCGCCCCACGAGGGCCAGGAGAGCGCGGCGGACCTCGGCGCGGTTGGCCTCGAGGATGTCCTTCCACAGGAGGCGCGGGCTGCGGGCGAGGCGCGTCATGTCGCGGAACCCCGGGCCCGCCCGCCGGAGGTGGCGTCGGGCCACGGCGTCGCCGCGGGCCGCCTCCATGAGGGCCCACGCCACCACCTGAGGGGCGTGGCTCAGGAAGGCCATCGCCCGATCGTGGGTGGCGGCGTCGGTGGTGACCGGACGCGCGCCGGCCGCCCGCACCATCGCGCGGACGAGGCGCGTCGCGCGCCGCTCGGGGGCGGGGACGATCCACCAGGGGCGGCCGCGGAAGAGGCCGGCCGCGGAGGCGGCGAAGCCCCGCTTCTCGGTGCCGGCCATCGGGTGGCCGCCGACGAAGCCGCCGAGGCCCAGCCGCGCCGCCTCCCGCACGATCTCTCCCTTGACGCTCGACACGTCGGTGATCACGAGCCCCGGGCGGGCCACCCGGGCGAGGCGCCGGAGCAGGCGCAGGTTCGTGGCCGGGGGGGCGGCCAGGACCACCACGTCGGCCGAGGCGCCGGCCTCCGTGCGGGTGGCCCCGCGCGCGACGGCGCGGGTGCGCAGGGCGCGCCGGACGACGAGCGGCCAGTCGATGCCGGTCACGGTGTAGCCGGCCGCGGTGAGGGCCCGGGCGAGCGAGCCGCCCACGAGCCCGAGCCCCACGATCGCGACGTGCGGCCGGCTCGCCATCTCAATCCTCCCCCGCCACGCGCGCGACGAGCTCCGGCTCGCGGCGCTCCAGCAGCCGGGCCGCGCCGGAGGTGATCATGAAGTACACGGCCGCGGCGCCAGCGAGGGCGAGGGGGAGGGTGAGCGCCCAGAGCCAGGCCTCGTCGAGGAGGTGCGGCAGCCAGGCGAGGAACGCGAAGGGCGCGGAGGCGAGGAGCGTGAGGAGGATGGCGGCGAAGGCCACGACGCCCGCCCCGAGGCCACGCGTCCCCGAGGCCGGCGCGTTCGGGTCGCGGCCGGCCGACGCCACCGGCAGCGGAAACAGGATCGAGACGCAGTTGTCCGCCGCCGCGGCCAGCGCCTGGGTGAGGAGCACGACGACGGCGACGGCGGGCACGTACGCGGGGCCCGCGATGAAGAGGGTCGCCGCCGAGACCGCGACGAGGGCGGGAGTACGGAGAAGGATCACGCCGAGGTTCTTGCCGAGGAGGACCTGGAAGCGGTCGACCGGGAAGCCGAAGAGGAGCCCCAGACCGCGTCCCTCGAGCGCGAACGCGTTCGACCCGAGGACCCCGAGGCCGGAGAACGAGGCGAGGGCGAGGAAGAGCCCGGGAGGGATCGGCCCCGCCGAGCCGCGCCAGACGGCGAGCAGCACGAGCGGCCCGACGAGGCCGGTGAAGACGAGGGCCTTCAGGCGCGGGTCCCTCCAGACGACCCGCAGGTCCTTCTCCACGAGCGCGCCGACGACACCCGGGAGCCTCATCCGGGCGCGGGCCGTGCCCGCGGCCGAGGCCTGCCCCAGGTCAAGCTCGCCGCGGTAGAGGCGTTGGGCGAGCGTCACCGAGACGCCGACCACGGCCCCCAGCGCCAGCGTGGCCGCGCCCGCCCAGCCCAGGAAGAGGAGCGGCTCCCCCCGGCCGGCCTGCACGGCGGCGCGGGCGCCCCACGAGAACGGGACGAGGGCAAACACGTCCCGCTCGAGCAGCGCCAGGACGAGGCGGCGGGCGGCGGAGCCGCCCCGGCTCAGCAGGACGATGGGCATGAGGCTCAGGGCGACGCCGAGCCCAATCCCGAGG
>DATKAL010000211.1:0-4095 GCA_035498135.1 Anaeromyxobacter sp. | reverse complement strand
ACCCGCCGGCCGGTCGGGCTGCGCCACCAAGACGAGCACCTCGTGGCCGCCGCGCGACAGGGCCGCGAGCGACGGGACCGCGAACTCGGGCGTGCCCAAAAAGGCGATCCGCATGCGGCCGGGTGTATACGCCAAAGGGGAGGGCCGCGCACTCGCCCCCCGCCCCGGCCGGCAAGGCCGCGCGACCACAACCACCTCCACGCGCCTCGTTGCTCCCGGGCGGACCCGCGCTAGAATCGACCCCCCAGAAGAATCCCTCACCCACGCCCCCGAGGGAGGACGAGATGGCCGACGACCTCGCCCAAGCACAATCGTCCTCCGACGCCCGGCGGCGGTTCCTCGTCGACCGTCGGTTCCAGCTCAAGTACGCGCTCCTCATGGCGGGCGCGGGGCTGGTCGTGGCGGGCGTGTTCGGGCTCTGGCTCCACCAGGCCCACGCCCAGGCCATCGCGCTCCTCTCGCCGGATGGCGAGACGCGGGCGCTCATCGAGCGGAGCGATGCCCTGCTATTGGCCGCCTTCGCGGCCATCGCGCTGCTGCTCGCGGCCGCTCTGGGCCTGCTCGGCGTGGTCATCACCCATCGGGTGGCCGGGCCGGTGTTCGTCATGGGCCACTACCTGTCCGTGCTGGCCCAGGGCCGGTTCCCGCGCATGCGCACCCTGCGGCGGAGCGACGAGCTGAAGGCCTTCTTCCGCGTGTTCATCGATGCGGTCGAGTCGATGAAGAAGCGCGAGGCTCGTGAGGTGGCGATGCTCGAGGACGCGGTGGCCCGCATGCGCACGGCGGTGGCGCGCACCCCGGAGCTCCAGCCCGCCATCGTCGCCCTGGAGGCGGCCGCCAGGGAGCGACGGCTGGCGCTGGCGGCGGACGATCCCGAGCTCACTCCGGTCTCCGTGCCCGCCCCGCGCGCCGCCGGCGAGCGCCACCCATGACCCGAGGCGGGATGCGCCAGCTGGTCGTTGCGGCGACCGCCCTCCTGTGGGCCGCGGGTTGCGGGAACCCCAGCGACGCCGCCGGTTGGGCCAGGCGCGCCGCCTCCCGCAGCCGGACCCAGGAGAAGCTCGAGGCCCTGGAGCAGGTACGCAGGTCGCCGGGGGACCGGAGGGCCGCGGTGCCCTACCTGCTCGAGGTGCTGAAGCAATCGCCGAAGGTCCGGGCCGAGGCGGCCCTCGTGCTGGGGGAGATCGGGGACCCGGCGGCCATCCCGGGCCTGGTGGCGGCGGTCGACCCCGGGGCGAGCGATCGGGACGGGTTCGAGGCCAACCGGAAGCTCTCGACCGCGCTGGGGTCTTTGCGGGCACGGGAAGCGGTCCCGGTGCTCCTGAAGCTCACCTCCTCGCCGGACGGCTACACCCAGGTCGCCGCGGTGGACGCGCTCGGGCTCATCGGCGATCCGGCGGCGGTGGGAAGGCTCGTCGAGGTCGCCGGTTCGCCGGCGGTGGAGCCGGTCACGGCCCAGCACGCGCTCCTCGCCTTGGGGCGCATCGGCGACCCCCGGGCCGCGCCGGTGGTGGTGCGCATGCTCTACGAGGAGCGCTCGGGCGTCTCCTTCTTCCCCCAGGCCGCCTTCGCCGCGGTCGAGATCGGCAGGCCCATGGCCCCGCCGTTGCTGGCGGTCCTGGAGGGGCGCGACCCGGCGCTCCAGGTGTGGGCGCGCGAGCGGAAGGTGGTGCCGGGGGCGCTCTACGCCAAGGCGGCGCAGCTCCTCGGCGACGTGGGCGGGCCGGAGTCGGTGCCGGCGCTCGTCGCGAAGCTCGGCTACCGCGATGCCGATCCCTCCCTGGAGCTCTTGGTCCGGGTGTTTGCGGCCGAGTCCCTGGGAAGGCTACGGGCCAAGGAGTCGGTGCGACCGCTTTCGGAATTGCTCGGCCGCGAGGCCGATCCGGACGCGCGGGACCGGTACTGCGAGGCGCTGGCCCGAATCGGCGACCCGTCCTGCCTCCCCGCCCTCCGCGCCGCGGCGCAAAGGGGAGATTGGGACATGAAGGTCGGCCCCCTCACCGCCCTCTCGCGCCTCGGCGGGGCAGCCGAGATCCCCGTGGTGGAGAGGGCGCGGGAGGCGGAGTGCAGGGGGAAGTGCCCGGCGGACCGGGCGGCCGCCTTCGAGGGGATGAAGGCTCGCCTGGCCGCGGCGGCGGCCTGCCGCGACGTGAAGTGCTGGGCCAAGAAGCTCGACGATCCCCGGCCCGAGGTCCGGGACCGTGCGGCGCTGGAGGTGGGACGGGCGGGGAGCGCTGCCGACGCCGCGGCCCTCTCCGCCGCCATCCTCCGCCCCGTGGCGGGGGACGCCGATCTGGCCGCGCGCTACCACGCGGTGCTGGGGCTCGGGTGGATCGCCGGGCGCGAGACGCTCGGGTCGGCCGCGCCGGAGATCGCGAGCCGGATCGACGGGATGATCGCCAGCGAGCGGGGCCGACGCCTGACCGAGGGGGTGAACGAGGACGCGCTGCGGCTGGCGGTGCGGCTGCGGCGCGGAAGGTAGCCCCCTCCGGCGGGGCCTTTGGGGACGTCCTGCCCCGACAGGCCTCCTGCCTTGCGCCCTCGGCGCGGCTACGATGGCCGGGAAGAAGCCGGTGCCGCCCTAGGGGAGTCGCCATGAAGAAGCTCGTCAATCGCCCCGAGGACCTGGTCGAGGAGGCGCTCAAGGGGATGGCGCTCGCCCACCCGGAGCTCCTGCGCGTGAGCCTCGCGCCGGCGGTGGTCGTGCGCCGCGACGCGCCGGTGAAGGGGAAGGTCGGCGTCCTCTCGGGTGGCGGGTCCGGGCACGAGCCGATGCACGCGGGCTTCGTCGGTCCGGGCATGCTGGACGCCGCCTGCCCGGGGGCGGTGTTCACCTCGCCCACGCCGGACGCGCTGCTCGAGGCCACACGGGCCGTGAACGGCGGTGCCGGCGTGCTGCACGTCGTGAAGAACTACACCGGCGACGTGCTCAACTTCGAGATGGCCGCGGACCTGGCCCGCGCCGAGGGGATCCGGGTGGAGGCGGTCGTCGTCGCCGACGACGTGGCCGTGAAGGACAGCCTCTACACCGCCGGCCGCCGCGGGGTGGGCGTGACGGTCCTGGCGGAGAAGCTCTGCGGCGCGGCGGCGGAGGAGCGCCGGCCCCTGGCGGCGGTGGCCGAGGTGTGCCGGAAGGTTTGCGCCCTGGGCCGGAGCATGGGGATGGCCCTCACCTCCTGCACCGTCCCGCAGGCGGGGCGGCCCACCTTCGAGCTGCCCGAGGACGAGATGGAGATCGGGATCGGCATCCACGGGGAGCCGGGCCGCACCCGCATGAAGCTCAAGAGCGCCGCCGAGGTCACCGCGCTCCTCGCGGAGCCGGTCTTGGCCGACCTGCCCTTCCGGCGCGGGGACGCGGTCCTGGCGTTCGTGAACGGCATGGGCGCCACGCCGCTCATCGAGCTGTACGTCGTCTTCGGCGAGCTTTCGCGCATCTGCGAAGGGCGCGGGATCCGCGTGGCGCGGAGCCTGGTCGGCCCCTTCATGACCTCGCTCGAGATGGCCGGTTGCTCCATCACGCTCCTCAGGCTCGACGACGAGCTCATCCGCCTTTGGGACGCGCCCGTCCGGACGGCGGCGCTGCGCTCCGGGATGTGATCCACGGGAGGGGCCTTTTGTCCGTGACCCTGGGAGCGATGGAGGCGTGGCTCCGCGGCTGCGCGGCGGCCATCGCCGCCCACCGCGACGAGCTCACCCAACTCGACGCTGCGATCGGCGACGCCGACCACGGCATCAACATGGATCGCGGGTTCCAGGCGGTGCTGGCCAAGCTCCCGGGGGCGGGAAAGGACATCGGGGCCCTGCTCCGGGCCGCCGCCATGGCGCTCATCTCCACCGTCGGGGGAGCATCCGGCCCGCTCTACGGGACGCTGCTCTTGGACATGGCCCAGGCGACCGCCGGCAAGGGCGAGCTGTCGCCCGCGGAGTGGAAGGGCGCGCTCGAGGCGGGCGTCTTGGGGGTGGCGCGGCGGGGCAAGGCCCGGCGCGGAGAGAAGACCATGCTCGACGCCCTCATCCCGGCGGTGGAGGAGCTCTCCGCGGCGCTTTCGGGCGGTGCGCCCTTCGCCGAGGCGCTATGGCGGTGCGAGCGGGCGG
>DATKAL010000210.1:0-15026 GCA_035498135.1 Anaeromyxobacter sp. | reverse complement strand
GGATCGTCGACCAGGCGTGCCCGAGCTCGCGCTCGAGCAGCTCGCGGGACCAGGGGTGCTGGAAGCCGTCCCGCTCGATCTCGACCACCCGGTCCAGATCGGCCGGCGCCATCCGGCGGAACCGGAGCGTGCCCGGGCCGGGCGGGGCCGCCGGGCGGCGCATCAGGAGCCCTCCCCGGCGCGCGGCCGGAGCGCCGGATCGAGGATCCGCACGTCCGCCCTCCCCCGCAGCTCCGCCACCAGGTCGCGCACCTGGGCGCTGGCCCGCTTCTCCTCGAGCTCCGCCCGGACCGCCTCGCGGGCCACCGGCGAGGCGGGGAGCTGCCCGCGCGAGCGGAGGTAGGCGTCGACCTCGTCCTCCGCCACCGGGATCCCGCGCCCCACCCGGGACGCGAGGTGCTGCCGGACGCGCAGCGTCCGTCCCAGGGCGGCGGTCACCTCCTCCTCGGAGAGCTCCGAGGCCTCGAGGAAGCGAGCGTAGCCGCCGGGCTCGAACCGGGCCTTGAACGCCGCCAGCTCGGCCTGGAGCGCGCCGGGCGGCACGGCGTCCACCTCCAGCCGGGCCGCCTCGTCCGCCACCAGCGTCTCGTCGACCAGCCACTCGAGCGCCGCCCGCAGCGCCTCCGCGTCCAGCGGCTGAAAGGCGGCGGCCACGGCCCCCCGGGAGACGAGCGCGATCCGGGCCACCTCGGTCAGGCGGGTGAGCGTCACCGGGCGCGGCGATGCGCTGGCGGGGTTGCGGATCACCGCCACCACCGCCTCCACCACCCGCCCCTGCGGAGCGGCGGGCGCGGCCGGGGGCGCGGCGAGCGCGAGGGCGAGCAGGAGCGGCGACATCGGCCCCATTCTAGCCGGGGGCGCGGCCGGACGGCCCGGACATCCTCCCGGGCGGCCCTCCCCTCGCCGGAGCACGCGGTCGTTGACGCGCCACCCCGAAGCGTTACGTTTGCCCTCGTGCCCGAGCGCGACCTCTACCAGATCCTGGGCGTCTCCCGGGACGCCAGCGCAGACGAGATCAAGCGGACCTACCGCAAGCTCGCCAAGCGGTATCACCCGGACGTGAACCCGGGGAACAAGGCGGCGGAGGAGAAGTTCAAGGAGGCCACCGCCGCCTCCGAGGTCCTCTCCGACCCCAAGCGGCGCAAGCTCTACGACGAGTTCGGGGCCGACTCGCTCCGGACCGGCTTCGACGAGAAGCGGGCCGAGGAGGTCCGGCGGTGGCGGCGGCAGGGCGCGCCCCCGGGGAGCGCCCCGTTCGACTTCGGCGACTTCGAGCAGGTGAACGTCGGCGACCTCGGGGCCTTCGACTTCGGCTCCATCTTCGGCGACCTCTTCGGCGGCGGGCGGGGCCGCGGCCGGCGGGCCGGCCCGACCCAGGGGGCGCGGGCCGAGGCCGAGATCGCCATCGACCTGCGCGACGCCGTCCTGGGTGGCGAGCGGGACCTCCGGCTCGACCGCCGGACCCTGCGGGTGCGGATCCCGGCCGGCGTGACCGACGGCTCGCAGATCCGCCTGGCCGGCCAGGGCGGCCCGGGCGCGAACGGCGGCCCCGCTGGCGACCTGTACCTGACGGTGCGCCTGCGGGAGCACGCCCACCTCCGCCGCGAGGAGCGCGACCTCTACCTCGATCTGCCGGTGACGGTGCCCGAGGCGGCCACCGGCGCGGAGGTGCAGCTGCCCACCTTCGAGGGACCGGTCCGGCTCCGCGTCCCCGCCGGCGCCCAGAGCGGGATGAAGCTCCGGCTCCGCGGGAAGGGGCTGCCGGACCTCAAGGGCGGGCCGCGCGGTGACCTCTACGCCGTGGTGCAGGTGGTCCTCCCCCCCGACAGCGCCGCCCTGCACAAGGCGGTGAAGCCGCTCGCCGAGCTCTACAGAGGCGATCCGCGCGCCGGCATCTCGTTGTAGAACCGACCTCCGGCCCGTCGGCCGGGCGGGAGGCGGAGGACGGATGGGATTGTTCGATCTCTTCGGGACCAAGGAGGAGCGCGAGAAGAGCGCGCTCCGGAAGCTCGCCAAGCGCCTGACCGAGCGGTACGGCCCGCCCGAGAACCGGCAGAAGGCGATCGAGCAGGCCGGCGACCTGGGGACCCCGGAGGCCCTCGCCACCCTCTGCCTGCGCTTCACGGTCCACGCCGAGCCCGGGATCACCGACGACGAGGAGAAGGAGACCGCCCGGCGGATCCTGGTGGCGGCGGGCGAGGCGGCCATCGGCCCGGTGGAGCGGTTCCTGCGAGAGCAGGAGTCGGGGATCAGCTGGGGGCTGCGCGCCCTGGCGGAGGTGGCGCCCGCCGAGCGGGTGGTGGAGATCGCCGTCCGGGAGCTGTCCCGGCTCTCCCGCGAGTACACCCGCGACCCGGAGAAGAAGATCGTCCTCCTCACCTGGCTGGCCGAGCGCCACCCCGGCGCCCGCTCCGAGGAGCTGGAGGCCGCCCTGCGGGCCTTGCTCGAGGACTTCTCCGACGACGTCCGGATCGGCGCGGCCCGCGCCCTGGCCGGCCTGGCGCCCTCCGAGGCCGGGCGCGAGGGCCTCATCCAGCTCCTGCTCCGCGACCGGGACAACGCCCGGGTCCGGGGCGAGGTCCTGGAGGCGCTGGCCCGCCTGGGCGCCGACGTGAAGGGCTACCGCCCGACGGTGGAGGGGCTCCTGGTGGAGCCGTTCTTCCTCGACCGCGAGGGGCGGGTGAAGAGGCGCGGGTAGAGCGCTTCCCACCGTAGGTGAAGCTCGCCCGGGCGCCCGACGGCCCCCCCGCGCGCCCCTCGGCCGGGGTAGACTCCCCGCCGTGGATCGCCCCCCGGACCCGCGCCCGGTCCCCCCGGCGCCGCCCGCCCCGTCGTCCCCCGACGGCGGGCCGCTGGGCCGCTGGTTCGAGCCGGTGAAGATCCCGCACGGCGCCGAGGCCACCCTCCGCGAGCTGGCCGCGCGCGGGAGCCTGGTCTTCGTGATGCGCTCCCCGGGGCTCCTCAACTTCCTCTACCTTCGCTGGTTCCTCCGCCGGCTCGGCCTGCCGCCGCTCCGGGCGGCGCAGGGCTTCCGCGGCCTCTCCGGCTGGCTGGCCCGGGTCCGCCGCACGCGCCGCGCCTTCGAGGACGCGGTGGCCTCCGGGGAGGCGAGCGTGGTCTTCCTCGGCCGCCGCGACCGCCGCGACCCCTTCGTCCCCCTGGCGCGGCTGCAGCGCGGCCTCTTCCAGCCCGCCCTCCTCGTGCCGGTGCTGCTCGTCTGGAGCCGCCGGCCCCAGCGGCTCCAGCCCTCCCTCTGGGACGTGCTCTACGGGACGCCCGACGCCCCGAGCGCCTTCGCCAACGCGATCGCCTTCCTCCGGAACTTCCGCCGGGCGGTCTTCGAGGTCGGCCGGCCGGTCGACCTCAAGGCCTTCCTGGCGGAGCGGGCCGGCGAGCCGGACGCGGCCATCGCCCGCAAGGTCCGGGGAGCGCTCGCCCAGCACCTCGCCCGCGTCTTCCGGACGGCGGTCGGGCCGCCGCTCAAGGCCCCCTCGCGCGTGGAGGAGCGGGTGCTGCGCGACCGCTCCCTCCGCGCTGCCCTGGAGGCGGTGTCGGCGCAGGCGGGGCGGTCGCCGGCGGCGGTCACCGCCGAGGCGCGGCGCGACCTGCGCGAGATCGCGAGCCGCTACGACCCCCGCTTCGTCCAGGTCGCCCGGCCGCTCCTGGCCTCCGCCTTCGGGCGGATGTACACGAGCGTGGAGGTGGACGAGGAGGGGCTCGCCCGGGTGAAGCGAGCGGCGAGCGCGGCGCCCGTCGTCCTCTGCCCGAGCCACAAGAGCCACGTCGACTACCTGATCCTCTCCTGGCTCTTCTACGAGCACGGCATGACCCCGCCGCACGTCGCGGCCGGGATCAACCTCGCCTTCTGGCCCTTCGGCCCCATCGCCCGCCGGGGCGGGGCCTTCTTCATCCGGCGCAAGGTGCGGGGCGACCGGGTCTACACCGCGGTGCTGCGCGCCTACGTGAAGCACCTGCTCCGCGATCGCTTCCCCCAGGAGTTCTACGTGGAGGGCGGACGGAGCCGGACCGGCAAGCTCCTGCCGCCCAAGGCCGGGCTGCTCTCGATGGAGGTCGACGCCTGGCTGGACGGGGCGGCCGAGGACGTCCTCTTCGTCCCCATCGCCATCGACTACGAGAAGCTGATCGAGGCCTCCAGCTACGCCCGGGAGCTGGCCGGCGGCGAGAAGGTGAAGGAGAGCTGGCGCGGGCTGCTCGGCGCCGCCCGGGTGCTCTTCCGCCGCTACGAGCGGATCCACGTCCAGTTCGAGACCCCCCTCTCCCTGGCGGAGCTGGCGCGGGCCAGGCTGGGGGAGGGGGCCACCGCGCTCCCGGTGGACGAGGCCTGGGGCGGCGAGGCGGAGCGGACCGGGAGCATGGCGCTCGCGGCCGGCGACCGGAGCGCGCCGGCGGGCGCCAAGCGCCAGCTGGTCCAGGCGCTGGCCAACCGGGTCGCCTGGGGGATCGGCCGGGCCGTGACCATCACGCCGGTGGGGCTGGTGGCGGCCGCCCTGCTCTCCCACGTCCGGCGCGGGCTGACGGCGGCCGAGGTGGGACGGAGGGTGGAGCTGCTGCTGGCCATCGCCTCCGAGGGCGGCGCCCGGCTGGCGAAGGACCTGGCCGGAGCGCCCCTCGACCCGCGCCAGCCCGGCCCGATCGCGGATGCGGTCCGGCGGCTCGGCCAGGACGGTCTGGTGCGGGTGGAGGTGGCGGCCGGGGACACCATCTACCTGGTGGCGGACGAGCGGCGCCCGGTGCTCGACTACCACCGGAACGCGGTGATCCACCGCTACGTGGCGCCGGCCCTGGTGGCGGCGGCGGTGCGCTCGGGCGGCGCCGGCCTGCCCGAGGCCACCGCGCGCGAGCGAGCCCACTGGCTCTCGCGCCTCTTCAAGCTCGAGTTCTCCTACCGGCCCGGCGCCACCGCCGACGAGATCTTCGACCAGCAGCTCGCCTTCCTCGAGCGGATCGGCGCCGTGGCCCGCGGGGCGGGGACGCTCGGGCCGGGGAGCGCCCCCGACCTGCTCGCCTTCCTGGGCGAGTTCCTCCGCGCTTACCTCGAGGCCTACCGGCTGGCCGCCGAGACCGCCCTCGCCCTCCTCGGGCCCGACGCACCGCGGCACGCCCCGGCGGAGCGCAGGGCGCTGATCCGGGAGGCGCTGGAGCGCGGCCGCGCCGACTTCCTGGCCGGCCGGATCGCGCTCCGGGAGTCGCTCTCCAAGGCCACCCTGGAGAACGCCCTGGAATGGCTCGTGGTCCAGGGGATCCTGGCGGAAGAGGGTGGCAAGCTGCGGCTGGCGCGGAGCGGTGACGCCTCGGAACTCCGCGGCATCATGGACGGAATCGCTCCGCATCTCGTGGTGTAAGCGCGCGTGTCCCCCTTCCACACGGCCCCTGGCTCGCGATAGTCTGCGCGTCCAATCGCCGCACCTTCGGTTCGTCGCACCACGCGGAATCGTACCGGTTCGTCCCCCGTGACGGACGATACCCCCAGGAGGCTTCACGCATGTCGGATCGGATCCAGCACAAGGGCTTGAAGGCGAAGGTCATGTCCGCCGAGGCGGCGGCGGCGCTGATCCCGAACGGCTCGGTCGTCGGGATGAGCGGGTTCACCGGCGCCGGCTACCCGAAGGCCGTCCCCACCGCCCTGGCCAAGCGCGCCCTCGACGAGCGGCTCAAGGGCAAGCCGCTCAAGCTCGACGTCCTCACCGGCGCCTCCACCGGGCCCGAGCAGGACACGATGATGAGCATCGTGGAGGCCTCGCGCTTCCGCTTTCCCTACCAGGGCGACGCCGCCACGCGCGAGAAGATCAACGCCGGCCTGATCGAGTACCAGGACATGCACCTCAGCCACGCGGGCACGCTGGCCCGCTACGGCTACTACGGCAAGATCAACTTCGCCCTCATCGAGGTCACCAAGATCAACGAGGACGGCACCGCCGTCCCCTCCTCCTCCTGCGGCGCCAACAACGTCTACCTGGAGCACGCCGAGAAGATCATCCTCGAGGTGAACTCCTGGCAGGACGAGCGCCTGGAGGGGATGCACGACATCATCTCCGTCAATCCGGAACACGGGAAGCGGACGCCGATCCCGATCACCGCCGCCGACGACCGGAAGGGCTCCAAGTTCTGGACCTTCGACACGAGCAAGGTCGTGGCGGTGGTCGAGACCAACAACCCCGACCGCAACGCGCCCTTCAAGGCCCCGGAGGAGATCCACAAGAAGATCGCCGGGCACATCATGGACTTCTTCCAGGGCGAGGTGAAGGCGGGCCGGATCTCGAAGCACCTCACCCCTCTCCAGTCGGGCGTGGGCAACATCGCCAACGCGGTGCTGGTGGGGCTCAACGAGGGGCCCTTCGACCAGATGGTGAGCTACACCGAGGTGATCCAGGACGGCATGCTCGACATGCTGGACTCGGGCAAGCTCAAGGCCGCCTCGGCCACCGCCTTCTCGGTCTCCCCCGAGGGCCAGGTCCGCTTCAACAAGAAGATCGACCAGTACCGGAAGCAGATCATCCTGCGCCCGCAGGAGATCTCGAACAACCCGGAGATCATCCGCCGGCTGGGCTGCATCGCCATGAACGGCTTCGTCGAGGCCGACATCTACGGCCACGTCAACTCGACCCACATCGCCGGCAAGGGGATCGAGAACGGCATCGGCGGCTCGGGCGACTTCGCCCGCAACTCGGCCTACACGATCTTCATGTCCCCGGCGACCGCCAAGGACGGGAAGATCTCGGCCATCGTCCCCTTCGCCTCGCACATCGACCACACCGAGCACGACGTGCACGGCATCGTGACCGAGTACGGCTTCGCCGACCTCCGCGGCCGCAGCCCCAAGGAGAAGGCCAAGGAGATCATCGAGAAGGCGGCCGCCCCCGAGTTCCGGCCGCTGCTCTGGGACTACGTGAAGCGCGCCATGAAGAACCCGAGCGCCGGTCTCCACTCCCCGCACATGTTCAGCGAGGCCTTCTCGTTCCACACCCGCTACCTGCAGACCGGCGACATGCGGCCGAAGAAGTAGCCCGCCCCGATCCCTGCCGTCCGCGGCGGCCGCCCTCCCGGGGGCGGCCGCCGTTCCTTTTTCCGCCCCCCGCGCTAAGGTGCGGCGCATGCCAGAGCTCGATCTGCAGGAGGCGATGGACGTCGCCCGGCGCGCCGTGGAGGCGGCCTCGGCGGCCAGCCTCGCCCACTTCCGGCGCGGCGTCCGGGTGGAGGTGAAGCCCGACCGGACCCCGGTCACCCAGGCGGATCGCGAGTCCGAGGCCGCCATCCTGGCGGTGGTGCGCGAGGCCTTCCCCGGCCACGGCTTCCTCGGCGAGGAGACCGGGGCCCACGCCGGCGACGCCGAAGCGCGCTGGATCGTCGATCCGCTCGACGGCACCAAGGGCTTCACCCGGGGGCGCGGCTTCTGGGGGGCGCTGGTGGCCCTGGAGCACCGGGGGGCGATCGTGGCCGGCGCCATGGCCCTCCCCGCCCTGGGCGAGGTCTACTGGGGCGCGAAGGGGCTGGGCGCATGGCTGAGGAGCGGCGAGGCGCCCCCCGCGCGGCTCCAGGTCTCCCGGATCGCCGGCTGGGAGGACGCCACCCTCTCCCTGGGCGAGCCCCACGTCCTCCTCGTCCCGCCCATGCTGGAGCGCGTGGCCCGGCTCGCCACCTCCGCCCAGAGCGCCCGCTGCTACGGCGACCTGGCGGGCTGCGCCCTGGTGCTCAAGGGGCAGGCGGAGGCCTGGGTCGAGGCGGGGGTGAAGATCTGGGACCTGGGGCCGCTCCAGGTGCTGATCGAGGAGGCGGGGGGCCGCTTCACCGACCTCGACGGGCGGCCGACGGTGGCCTCGGGGAGCTGCGTGGCGTCGAACGGCCTGGTGCACGAGCGGGTGCTGCGGGCGCTCGCCGGCGGGTGAGGGCGAGGCGCGTCACCAGGCGGCTCGGGCTGCGGCGCTGACCTCGACGAAGCCCGCCCGGCGGAAGGCGGCAGGCGTGTCGGCGTCGACGAGTCGGGGGGCGGCACCGCGCGCGGCGAGCGCCGCGGGGCCCGGCTACTGCGGCTGCGCGCGCCGGAAGAGGTCCACCACCTGCCCGGCCCGCCCGGCCACCCGGGCCCGGCCGCGGGCCCACTCGCGGAGCGCCTTGATCTGCTCCTCGTAGGTGCGGAAGAGCGGGACCAGGTCCTGGGCGACGCGGCGGAGATCGGCCGTCTCCAGCTCGCGACCCAGGGCGTAGGCGCGGTGCAGGGCCCCGACCACCACCTGCTCCAGCTCCGCCCCGGAGTAGTCGGCGCAGAGCTCGGCGATGGCGGGCACGTCGATCGCGTCGGCCGCGCGCCCCCGGCGGCGCAGGTGGAGCTCGAGGATCTCCCGGCGAGCCTCGAGGTCGGGCAGGTCCACGAAGAAGAGCTCGTCGAAGCGGCCCCGCCGGAGCAGCTCGGGCGGGAGCCGGGAGACGTCGTTGGCGGTGGCGACCACGAACACCGGCCCGTGCCGCTCCTGGAGCCAGGTGGAGAACGCGCCCAGCACCCTCGCGGCGCGCGGATCGCCGCCCTCGCCCGGGGCGCTGCCCGCGAACCCCTTCTCGATCTCGTCCACCCAGAGGGCCACCGGCGCCAGCGCCTCGGCCGCCTCGAGCGCCCTGGCCAGCCCCTCCTCCGCCCCGCCCGGCGAGCCCAGCACCCGCGGCAGGTCGAGCCGCAGGATCGGCACGCCCAGCCGCGCCGCGGCCGCCTTGGCGGCCAGGGACTTGCCGCACCCCTGCACGCCGACCAGCAGGACGCCGCGCGGCGGTGGGAGGCCGTAGCGCGAGGCGTCCGCGTCGAAGCCCAGCGCGCGCTCCTCCATCCAGGCCTTGAAGGCGGCCAGCCCGCCCAGGTCCTCCGGTCGGTCCGGGGACTCGACCAGCTCCAGCCCCAGGTCCCGGGCGAGGAGGCGCTTCTTCTCCGCCGCGACCACCCCGATCCCGACCTGCCCGAGGATCGGGTCGCGCCGCAGCGCGCGGGTGAAGGCCCGCCGCGCCTGGCCCTCGGAGAGGCCGCGCGCCGCCACCAGGGCCCGGTGCCTCACCTCCGCCCCGAGGGGCTCCGCCGCCTCCTCCATCCCGCCCTGGACCGCGTCGAGGAGGGCGGAGAGCTCGCCGTCGTCCGGGAGCGGGAGCCGCACCACCGCCGCCTCCCCGGCCAGTCCGGCCGGCAGGGAGAGGCCCGGCGCCACCACCGCCAGGCAGCGCCCCTCGGCCGCCAGCCGGGGGAGCAGGTCGCGCAGCTTGCGCGCCACCGCCGGCGCCTGGAGCGCCAGGTGGAAGTCCAGCGCCACCGCCAGGTAGGGGGCGGGCGCGGCCAGGAGCGCGTCCAGGAAGGCGGCCGGCTCCTTGGCGGCGGGGGCGAGCGGCGCCAGGCCGCGGTGGGAGGACCAGACCCCGCAGCGGGCGTCGAAGCTGGCCGCCGCCGCCTGGCAGGCGGCCACGGCGCGGTCCTCCTCCCCCGTGACCAGGTAGAGGAGCGGGGTCCCGGCCGACCAGAGCTCGGCGACCTCGGCGGCGGGCGCGCTCACCGGGCGCCCTCCGCGTCCGAGGTGGCGCGCATCGCCTCCTCGAAGGAGGTGACGCCGGAGGCGACCTTGCGCACCGCGTGCTCGCGCAGGGAGCGGAGCCCGTCCTGGCGGGCGGTGCGGCTGAGGACCTCGGGGGTGGCCCCCTCGGCGATCAGGTGGCGGAGGCGGGCGTTCACACCGAGCACCTCGAAGATGCCGCTCCGGCCGTAGAACCCGGTGTACCGGCACTTGGCGCAGCCCTGCCCGCGGCGGGCGAGCAGGAGGCCGGCGTGGTCCTCCGGGTGGGGCACGCCGAGGGCCTGCACCTCGTCGGCGGTGAGCGGCACGTCGCCGGTGCAGGAGGGGCAGACCTGGCGGACCAGCCGCTGCGCCGCCACGCCGGTCAGGGTGGCGGCGATGAGGAAGCTCGGGACCCCGAGGTCGCGCAGGCGCGCCACCGCGCTCACCGTGTCGTTGGTGTGCAGGGTGGTGAGCACCATGTGGCCGGTGAGGGCCGCCTGGACCGCCTGGGTGGCGGTCTCGCCGTCGCGGACCTCGCCCACCATGATCACGTCGGGGTCCTGGCGGAGCACGTGGCGGAGCGCCTCGGCGAAGCTGGTGCCGGTCCGGGGGTTTGCCGCGATCTGGTTGAAGTCCTCGTGGACCATCTCGATGGGATCCTCGATGGTCACCACGTTCACCTCGGGCGAGGCGAGCGCCTGCAGGGCGGAGTAGAGGGTGGTGGTCTTGCCGCTGCCGGTCGGGCCGGTCACCACCACCAGCCCGTGGGGGCGCAGCAGCCACCGCTCGAAGAGGTCGCGCTCGTCGGCGAGGAAGCCCAGCTCGGAGAGGTCGCGCACCAGGACCGTCGGATCGAGCACCCGGATCACCACCTTGTCCCCGAAGGTGGTGGGGATGGTCGAGACCCGGAGCTCCATCTCCGCGTCGCCCCGGGCGGTGCGGATGCGCCCGTCCTGGGGACGCTTCAGGGCGATGTCGAGCCGGCTCATGATCTTGAACCGGTTGGCGATCGCCCCGTGCACTGCCTTGGGGATCCGGTGGACCGGGTGGAGGATCCCGTCGATCCGCATCCGGATGATCGACTCCTCCCGGCGCGGCTCGAGGTGGATGTCGCTGGCGCGCTGCTCGAAGGCGTAGTGGAGCAGGTACTCGACCGCGGCGATCACCGGCTCGCTCGAGGCCTCCAGGGCGTCGATGCCGGTCAGGTTGACGAACTGCTCCAGGTTCTGGACGTCCGGGGCCGCCTGGCCGTCGGCCAGCTGGACGTTGGCCTCCGAGATCTGCTGCCGGAAGCCGTAGATCTCGGCGATCGCCCGGTGGATGTCGGTGGGCGCCGCCAGGACCGGGCTGATCTCCGTCCCCGTCAGGCCGCGAAGGTTCTCGAACAGCTCTCGGTCGAACGGGTTGGCGGCCGCCACCACCAGCGCGCCGTTCTTCCGCTCCAGCGGCAGGACCGCGTGCCGCCGGGCGAAGGGGCGGGAGAGGGTCCGGGTGATGAGGTGGGGGTCGAGCTTCAGGGGATCGATCTTCCGGTACGGGATCCCGACCGCCTCGGCCACCGCCTCGGTGACCTTGTCCTCGTCCACCTTCTCCGCCTCCCGGCGGGCGTCGACGAACTCGAAGGAGGCGAGCACCTCGATGGGCGAGAGCTCGGCCCGGCGCAGGCCCCGGCCGCCGCCACGGCCGGGGCCATCGCGCAGGAGACGGGCCCGCTGGACGTGCTCGCGGGCGAAGGCGGTCCGCTTGGCGTCGTCGGTCAGGATCCCCTGGCGCGCGAGCAGGTCGGCGACGAAGTCGAGGGTGAAGTCGGCGGCGCGGTAGGTGCGGGGCACGGCGGAGGGAGTCTACCCCGGCCCCGGCCGCCGACGAAGCCGGCGGCCTGTAGGTGCGTCTGCGCCCGCGTGGCCGGGAGGCCGGGAGGCCGGGCGCCGGGCGCGGACGGGGTGGGAGGCTCGGGCTCGCCCGACCGGGCGAGGGCTAGATCCCTCAACCGATGGGCCCGCAGGCGCGGGCCGGCCTGCGGGGCTCGCCGCCCCCGCCGCCGCGGGTGTCCGCCGGGCGGGACATCTGGCGTGCCACCTCCCGGCGGCCGCAGCCGGGGCAGGCGACCTCGGCCTCGTCCGACCGGCGGACGATCAGCTCCTCGAAGACCTTGCCGCAGGCGGCGCAGGCGTACTCGTAGATCGGCATCGTCCGGTGAGAGCCGGGCGGGGCGGAAAGGGTTCGGCGGCCCCGTCCTCGCCTACCGCTTCCGGGCCCCGCGGGCGCCGGCCGTCCGCCGGAGCCGCGGCGGGGGACCGGGCGGCAGGGCCGAGGGCGCCCTCAGCCGGTCGCGCTCCCGGTCGTAGAGCTGGATCGCGTCCCGGAGGACCTGCAGGGCCAGGGAGCGCCCCTGGGGCGCCGAGACCAGGACCTTCTTGTTCTCCAGGGTCTTGTAGTCCTGGAAGAAGCGCTGCAGCTCGCGCAGCCGGTGGGCGGGGATCTCCGAGACGTCGGAATAGTCGGAGTAGTTGGGATCGTCGGCGTGGACGGCGATGAGCTTGTCGTCCTCCCCCTTGTCGTCCCGCATCTTCATCACCCCGATCACCTTGGCGCGCATGATGGCGAGCGGGTGGATGGGCTCCTGGCAGAGCACCAGGATGTCCAGCGGGTCGCCGTCGTCGCAGTAGGTGCGGGGGACGAACCCGTAGTTGGCCGGGTAATGGACGGCGGAGAACAGGATCCGGTCGACCAGCAGCAGGCCGGAGGCCTTGTCCAGCTCGTACTTCACCTTGGAGCCGGTGGGGATCTCGATGATCGCCGGGATCGGGTCGTTCTCGAGGTAGCGGGGCAGCTCGACGTCGTGCCAGGGGTGGTAGGCCACTCGGGGACGTCCTTTCCTGGGGCGGGGCGGGGAGCTAGATGCCGGCGCCGTTCGCGAAGCGGAGCTCGCGGGCCTCGACCTGGGTGACGCGGCTGCCCGGGGGGACGCTGCTCGTGAGCCAGACGTTGCCACCCACCGACGAGCCCTTGCCGATGGTGATCCGCCCGAGGATCGTGGCGCCGGCGTAGACGACGACGTCGTCCTCGACGATCGGGTGTCGGTCGATCCCCTTGATCGGGTTCCCGCTGGCGTCGAGGGGGAAGCTCTTCGCCCCCAGGGTGACGCCCTGGTAGAGGGTGACGTTCCGGCCGATGACGGCGGTCTCGCCGATCACCACCCCGGTGCCGTGGTCGATGAAGAACTTCTCCCCGATCCGCGCCCCGGGGTGGATGTCGATGCCGGTGAGGGTGTGCGCGTACTCGGTGATGATCCGGGGGATGAGCGGGACGCCCAGGACGTGGAGCCGGTGGGCGATCCGCTGGTTGGTGATCCCGAAGATCCCGGGGTAGGCGAAGATCGCCTCGTCGCGCGACTTGAGCGCCGGGTCGCCCTCGTAGGCCGCCTCGACGTCGGAGTGGACCAGCCGCCGGAGCTCGGGGAGCTCCGCGAGGAACCCGCGGGTCGCCGCCTGGGCCTTCTCCGCGCAGTGGGCGCAGGAGTCGAGGTCGTGGCGCTCGGAGAAGGCCAGCCCGCGGCGCACCTGCTCCTCCAGCGAGCGCATCGCCCGGGCCAGGGTGGCCCCCACGAAGTAGTGCAGGCTCTCGTCGTGCAGGTCGCTGGTCCCGAAGTAGCCCGGGAAGAGGACCGCCCGGACGTCCTCGACGATCTGGATCACCGCCTCCCGCGACGGGAGCGTCACCCTCCCGCCCGGGGCGAAGCTGGCGGCGGCGCCGCGGCAGAGCTGGTCGACCACCGGCGCCAGCGCGACCTCGTCGATGGCCGGCGTCTTCTTCCCGTCGCTCATCTCGCTTCCTCCACCGCGCGCCCCCGGCGGCCACCGCGGCGCCGGAAGGCTTTGTATTCATATGTTAACAAATCAGGACCGAATCGGTCGATGATGCGGCTCGGCTCAGGAGGGGGCCGCCTCGTCCTCGGCCAGCAGGGCGTCGATCTCGGCCTCGGTGGGCGCGGCCGGCGCCTCCCCCTCCCCCTCCCCCTCGGCCCCCTCCGGTCCCGCCTCCGCGGCGTCCGGCCGGTGGAAGAAGGCGTGGACCACCCCCGCCTGCTGTGGCCCGAACCCGTCCACCTCGGCGAGCTCCTCCAGGGTCGCCTCGCGCACCCGCTTGAGCGAGCCGAAGTGCCGGAGGAGCGCCCGCTTCCGCCCATCGCCCACGCCGGGAATGTCCTCGAGCACGCTCTGGAAGTTGCGCTCCCGCCGGAGCTTGCGGTGGAAGGTGATGGCGAACCGGTGCGCCTCGTCCCGGATCCTCGCGAGGAGGAAGAGCTCGGCCGAGTTCTGGCGGAGGACCACCGGGTCCTTCCGGCCGGGGAGGAAGACGCGCTCGGGGCTCCGGGCCAGCTCGGAGACGAACCCCTTCTCCGCCGCCTCGGCGGCGTCGGCCAGGCCGCCGCCGCGCCGGCGCCCGCGGCGTCCCACCACCCGCGAGGTCCCGAGCGCGGCCGCGTCCAGGAGCCGGCCCTTCGCCAGGCCGACCATCTCGACGAACGGGGCCCCCGGGATCCCGGTCACCGGCGAGGTCGAGACCCCGACGTCCTTGGCCGCCGCCAGGGCGGCGTTGAGCTGCCCCTTCCCGCCGTCGATCACCAGGAGCTCGGGGAAGCTCCCCTCCCCCAGGGCCCGCCGCAGCCGCCGCGAGATCACCTCGTGGAGCATGGCGAAGTCGTCCTGCCCGGCCACGCCCTTCACCTTGTACCGGCGGTAGCCCGCCTTGTCCGGCTCGCCGTCCTTCATCGAGACGCCCGAGCCGACCGCCAGGGCGCCCTGGAAGGTGGAGATGTCGTAGCACTCGATCCAGCGGGGGAGCCGGGCGAGGTGAAGGGCGCGGGCGAGCGCCGCCAGGGCCTGCTCCCGCCGCTCGTCCTTCTCCTGCCAGCTCCGGAACCCCTGCTCGGCGTTCCGGGCCGCCACCTCGAGCAGGTCCGCCTTGGCGCCGCGCTGGGGGGTGAGGAGGCGCACCCGCCGGCCGCGCCGCTCGGAGAGCACCTCGGCGAGCGCCTCCGCCTCCGCCGGCTCGAGGGGGACGAGGATCTCGTCCGGCGCCGGGTTCTGCTCGTAGTAGAGGGAGAGGAAGGAGGAGAGCAGCTCCTCGTCGGGGAACTCCTGCCCGCGGAACGGGTGGCTCCGCGAGTCCTGGAGCTTCCCGCCCCGCATCGCCAGCACCTGGAGGATCAGATCCGGCCCCTCCCGGTAGAGGCCGACCACGTCCCGGTCGGCCCGGTCGGACATGAGCACCCGCTGCTTCTCCAGGCTTCGCTCCACCGCCTGGAGCTGGTCCCGCACCCGGGCCGCCTCCTCGAAGCGGAGCGCCCCCGCCGCCTCGTCCATGCGCGCCCGGAGGCGCTCGACCAGCTCGTGCTCCCGGCCCTCCAGGAACTCGACCGCGTCCTCCACCGAGCGGCGGTACTCGGCCTCCGGGACCTCGTAGACGCAGGGACCGGGG
>DATKAL010000209.1:0-10050 GCA_035498135.1 Anaeromyxobacter sp. | reverse complement strand
AAGGTCTGGCACGACCCGGTGAAGGCCAAGGACTGCTCGGCCTGCCACCGGACCCACGGCGGCGACAACTTCCGCCTCCTGGTCGCCCAGTACCCCTCCCAGTTCTACGCGCCCTACGAGAAGAAGAACTACGCGCTCTGCTACGGCTGCCACAACGACAAGGTGGTCTCGGTGGAGGAGACCACCACGCTCACGGCCTTCCGTGACGGCTCGAAGAACCTCCACTTCGTGCACGTGAACCGGGAGCGCGGCCGCACCTGCCGCGCCTGCCACGAGGTCCACGCCTCCAAGCAGGACCACCACATCCGCGACGGCGTCCCCTACGGCCCGAAGGGCTGGGTCCTCAAGATCGGCTACACGAAGCTCCCGACGGGCGGGTCCTGCGCCAAGACCTGCCACGACACGAAGACCTACAACAACAAGACGCTCACCAGCGCCGCGCCGGTGAAGAACTGAGGATCAGCTTGAAGACACCCCGCGTCGTCTGCTGCCTCGTGGGGGGGCTGCTGACGCTGATCGCCGCCGGGCCGCTCGTCGGGCGCGCGTTCGCCAACGTCAGCGTGGGGGAACCGATCGAGAACTTCGAGCTCAAGACGCTCGACGGGCAGGTCCACGCCGTGCTGGGGAAGAACGCGGTCGCGAACGTGGTCGTGTTCTTCCGCCCGGAGCAGGAGCACTCCGCCGACGCCCTCAAGGAGATGGCGGACTGCGAGAAGGTCTTCGCCTCCAAGCCCGTCCACTGGGTGGCGGTGGTCTCCGACTCCTGGGAGCCGGGGGTGGTGCGGACCTTCGTGGCCGAGTCCGGCATCAAGATGCCGGTGCTGATCGATCAGGGCGACGTCTTCTACGGCAAGCTCGGGGTGAAGCTCCACCCGACCATCGGCGTCTTCGACGCGAAGCGACGGCTCACGGCCTACGAGCCGTTCCGCCAGATCAACTACTGCGATCGGATCAAGGGGCGCATCCAGCTGGTGCTCGGCGAGATCACCGAGGCCCAGTTCGCCGCCATCGAGAACCCGGCGCGCTCGGAGACCCGCTCCGAGACCGGCGTCTCGCGGCGCCACCTCAACTTCGCCCGGCAGCTGCTCCGCGTGGAGCAGTACGACAAGGCGCTCGCCGAGGTGGACAAGAGCCTCGAGGTGGGCCCCTCCGCCGACGCCTACGCCCTGCGGGGGCAGATCCTGGCGGCCAAGAAGAAGTGCCCCGAGGCGCTCCGCGCCTTCGACGCCGCCCTGAAGCTCGACCCGGCCAACGCCGACGCCATCGGGGGGACCAAGACCTGCGGGCGATGAGGGCTCCGCGGTAGCCGGAGGAGGCCGGCCGGGAGCCAAGACACGGTAGTTCCACCACCCGCGTCGTGCGGGTGCACGAGCCAAGTGCCATGATCCCATCCAGCCGTCCTTCACTCGCCCTGGTGCTCTCGCTGATCGCGGTCCTCCCGCCCATTGCCCACGCCCGGGCGGAGGCGGGCACCAAGATCGACAACGTGGAGCTGAAGACCCTCGCCGGCGGGCGGGAGAAGCTCCTCTCCGAGAGCGTCCGCGCCAACATCTTCGTCTTCTTCCGCACCGGCCAGGAGCGCTCCAGCGACGCGCTCAAGCAGATGGCGCAGTGCGAGAAGGATCTGGCCGGGAAGTCGATCCACTGGGCGGCGGTGGTCTCCTCCACCGAGCCGGTCGACGACGTGAGGGCGCTGGTCAAGGAGGCCGGGATCCAGATGCCGGTGCTCCTCGACGAGGGCGACCGGGTCTACGACCTGCTCAAGATCCGCCTCCACCCGATGGTGGGCATCGTCGACCAGAACCGGCTCCTCCAGGCGCTCGAGCCGTACCGGCAGATCGACTACTGCGAGATCATCAAGACCCGGATCAAGATCCTCCTCGGCGAGGCCACCGTCGCCGACCTGGAGAGGGCGCTCGATCCGCCGAAGTCCGCCCTCCCCGGGCGCGACGACCCCATGAAGAAGGCCATGCGCGACGTGAACATGGCCCGCCGCCTGGTCGAGATCGGAGAGCCGGACAAGGCCCTCAAGCAGGCGCAGAAGGCCCTCGAGGTCGCGCCGGTCGCCGGCGCCTTCGTGGTCATGGGCGAGGCCTACGCCAAGATGGGCAAGTGCGTGGACTCGCGGAAGGCGCTCGATCAGGCGGGGAAGCTCGACCCCAAGAACCCGGACCTGGTCGCGGCCCGGGCGCTGTGCGCCGGCAAGTAGGCGTCCTGGCGACGGGACGCCCGCGGCGGGCAGCGCCCACCGGCGCCCTGCCGGGGGGATGGCCGCCATGCTGGTCGCTCCGCTGCTCCTGGCCGCGCTGATGGCGACCGCCGGACCTTCCGGCGCGTCTCCCAGGGGGGCTCGCGCCTCCGGGAGATCCTGGCCGATCGCCGGGCGGCGCTCGCCTGCGGGGGGCGCACCTTCGCCGCCGGGCGAGCCCGCTACGCCTTGAGCGAGGCGCCGTCGAGGAGCCGCTCGCACAGGTCGGGGAAGGGGATCCCGTTCCCCGCCGCGATCTTCGGCACCAGGCTGGTGGCGGTCATCCCCGGGAGCGTGTTCACCTCGAGGATGAACGGGGTCCCCTCGGCGGTGAGGATGAAGTCGGTCCGGGTGACGCCGTCGCAGCCCAGCCCGCGGTGGGCGAGCTCGGCCGCCTCCAGCACCCGGCGCATGTGGAGCTCGGGGATGCGCGCCGGGTAGAAGTACCGGGTGGTGCCGGCGGTGTACTTGGCGGCGTAGTCGTAGAACTCGTTGGCGGGGACCACCTCGATCGCCCCGAGCGCCTTGCCGTCCAGCACCGCCACCTGGATCTCCTTCCCCTTCACGTACCGCTCCACGATCACATCGCCCTTGTAGGAGGCGGCGTCCTGGACCGCCGCCGCCAGGGCCCCGACCTCCCGCACCACGTGGACGCCCACGCTCGACCCCTCGCCCGACGGCTTCACCACGCAGGGGTGGCCGAAGGGCAGGTCGCCCACGGTGATGGTGGGCGCCCGCGCCGGCGGGAAGACCACGTACTCCACGACCTTGAGGCCGAAGGTCCGGAACAGCACCTTGGAGAAGACCTTGTCCATCCCCAGCGACGAGGCGAGGACGCCGGAGCCGGTGTAGGGGATGGCGAGCGACTCGAGCAGCCCCTGGATGCAGCCGTCCTCGCCCCAGCGCCCGTGCAGGGCGACGAAGGCCACCTCCGCCCCGGCCGCCCGCAGCGAGGCGGCGACGTCCAGGTCGGCGTCGACCAGGGTCACGTCGTAGCCCTTCTGCCGGAGCCCGTCGGCGCAGCCGGACCCGGTCCGGAGCGAGACCTCGCGCTCGGTCGACCGGCCGCCGTACAGCACCGCCACCTTCTTCCCCTTGAACTTGGCCATCCCGTGCCTTCCTCCAGGTCAGTGAGGCCCGTCCTCCAGCCCGGCGAGGTCCTCTGCAAGGAACTCGCCGAGGAGGCGGACCTCGGTCTCGAGCCGGACCCCGAAGCGCTCCAGGACCCGGGATCGCGCCAGCTTGACGAGCGCGAGCACGTCCCGGGCGGCGGCGCCGCCGAGGTTCACCACGAAGTTGGCGTGGACGTCCGACCACGTGGCGTTTCCGACACGGTGGCCCTTGAGGCCCGCCGCCTCGATCAGCCGGCCGGCGTGGTCGCCAGGCGGGTTCCGGAAGGTGGAGCCGAAGGTGGGCCGGTCGAGCGGCTGGGTGCGCCGGCGCTGATCCCGGTCGGCCTGCATGCGGGCGGCGCTCTCCGCCACGTCCCCGGGGCGGAGCCGCACCTCGACCCGGGTGACCACCGCGCCCGCCGGGAGCCGGCAGGTCCGGTAGGCGAAGCCGAGCGCGGCCGCGTCCACGAAGCCCGTCCCCTCGGCGGTGGCGAGCTCCACCCGGGCGACCACGTCCTTCATCTCGCCGATCCGGGTCCCGGCGTTCATGGCCGTGGCGCCGCCCAGGGTGCCGGGGATGCCGGCGATGAACTCCATCCCCACCAGGCCGCGCTCGTGGGCCCGAGCGGGGAGGCGCGGGGTGGGCGCGCCGGCGGAGAGGACCAGCGTCTCGCCCCGGACCGACTCGCCCGGGAAGTCCTGGGGGAGGCGCAGCACCACCCCTCGCACGCCGGCGTCGGCCACCAGGGTGTTGGCCCCGCCGCCCAGGACGGCGAGCGGCACCCCCAGCTCGCGCACCGCGCGCAGGAGGGCGCCGAGCGCGTCGGGGTCGGCGGGGCGCACCAGCAGGTCGGCCGGCCCGCCCACCCGGATGGCGGTGCGCGGGGCGAGCGGGGCGTCGCGGAGGACCTCCCCGCGGACCCGCCGGGCGATCTCGTCCCGCCAGCTCACGCGCGCCCTCGCCGCTCGCTCCGCGGCGGCCGCCTCCCGCCCGCCCCGCGCCGTCGCTGCCCGCTCATCGTTCCAGGAGCCCGAGCAGCTCCGGGCCGGCGGCGGTGACGTCCCCCGCCCCCAGGGTGAGGACCAGGTCGCCCGGGCGGACCCGGTCGCGGGCCGCGCGGGCCAGCTCGGCCCGGGGCACGAGGGTGACGTCGCGGTGCCCGCAGGCCCGGATGGCCTCGGCCAGGTGGGCGGCGGTGGCCCCGGGGATCGGCTCCTCCCCGGCGGCGTAGACATCGGTGAGGAGGAGGACGTCGGCGTCGTTGAAGGCGGTGGCGAACTCGGCCAGCAGGTCGCGGGTGCGGGTGTAGCGGTGCGGCTGGAAGAGGCAGACCACCCGGCGCCGGAAGGCCTCCCGCGCCCCCTGCAGCGTCGCCTTCACCTCGGCCGGGTGATGGCCGTAGTCGTCGACCACCGTGACGCCGGCCGCCTCCCCGCGCACCGTGAAGCGGCGCTGGACCCCCTGGAAGGCGGAGAGGGCGGTCCGGGTCACCTCCGGCGGGATCCCCATCTCGTCGGCCAGCGCGATCACCGCCAGCGCGTTGAGGGCGTTGTGGCGGCCCACCATCGCCACCTCGAAGCGGCCGAGCGGCTCCTGCCGCCGGAAGGCGTCGAACCGGACCGCGTGGCCGGAGACCTCGATGGCGCCGGCGCGGTAGTCGGCCTGGAGGCTCTCGCCGTAGGTGACGAACCGCTTCTCCACCTCGGGGAGGAGCGACTGGACGGTGGGGTGGTCGACGCAGAGGATGGCCAGCCCGTAGAAGGGGACCCGGTTCACGAAGTCGAGGAAGCCGCGCCGGAGCGCCTCCTCGGTCTTCCAGTGGTCGAGGTGCTCCGGGTCGATGTTGGTGACGATGGCGATGGTGGGGGGGATGCGGAGGAAGGACCCGTCCGACTCGTCCGCCTCCACCACCATGGTGTCGCCCTTGCCCAGCTTGGCGTTCGAGCCGAAGGCGTTCACCTTGCCGCCCACCACGGCGGTCGGGTCGAGGCCGGCGTGGGCGAGGAGGTGGGCGGCCATCGAGGTGGTGGTGGTCTTCCCGTGCGAGCCGGCGATGGCGATCCCCTGCTTGAGGCGCATCAACTCGGCGAGCATCTCCGCCCGCGGGATCACCGGGATCTTGCGGCGGCGCGCCTCCACCACCTCCGGGTTGTCCTTGCGCACCGCGGAGGAGATCACCACCACGTCCACGTCGAGGACGTTCTCCGCCGCGTGGCCGCGGGCGATCCGGCCTCCCAGGCCGGCCAGGCGGCGGGTGAGCTCGGACTCCTTCAGGTCGGAGCCGGAGACGGCGTAGCCCAGGTTGAGCAGCACCTCGGCGATCCCGCTCATGCCGATGCCGCCGACGCCCACGAAGTGGATCTTGGCGGGGCGGGAACGGAAGAGGCTCATGGGGCGGGGGCTCCGGGGGGACGGGGCGGCGGGCTCCGGGCGAGGATCGCGCGGAATGGGCTATTGCGCCAGGCCCGGGGGGCGGATGGGCTTCTGGGCCGGGTCGCGGGCCTGGCCGAAGGGCGATCCCCAGCGGCGGCGGACCAGCTCGGCGCATACGTCGGCGATCTCCTTGGCGGCCTGCGGGCTGCCGAGCCGCCCCGCCGCCCGGGCCATCTTCTCCCGGCGCTCCGGGTTGCCGAGGATGGCGCGGATCTCGGAGGCGAGCAGCTCGCCGGTCAGGTCCTTCTCCTCGATCATCACCGCCGCGCCCGCGTCCACCAGGCTCTTGGCGTTCAGGAACTGGTGGTTGTCGGCGGCGGCCGGGAAGGGGACCAGGATCGCCGGCTTCTTGCAGACGGTGAGCTCGGCCAGGGTGGTGGCCCCCGCCCGGCAGACCACCAGGTCCGACTCGGCGTAGACCGCGCTCATGTCGGTGATGAACTCGCGCACGTCGGGGACGAAGCCGCAGGCCCGGTAGCCCTTCTCCACCTGCTCCCGGTCCAGCGCCCCCGTCTGGTGGGTGATCCGGACCCGCTCCCGGAGGTCGGCCAGGTGGGGGAGGGCCTCGATCACCCGCATGTTCAGGGCGTGGGCGCCCTGCGAGCCGCCGAAGACCAGGAGGCGGGGCTCGGCGTGCTCGACCCGGGGCCGCATGTAGTTGTCCATCAGCTGGCGGCGGATGGGGTTGCCGAGCTGGTAGACCCGCCGCCGCGGGAAGTGGGCGGCCGCCTCGGGGAAGGCGGTGAAGGCGGCGCGGGCGACCCGGCCCAGGATCCGGTTGGTCATCCCGGCGATGGCGTTCTGTTCCTGGACCGCGGTGGGGATGTGCATGAGCCAGGCGGTGAGCACCACCGGCCCGCTGGCGTACCCGCCCACCCCCACCACCACGTCCGGCCGCCAGCGGCGCAGGATCCGCCACGACTGGAGGAAGGCCTGGGGGAGGAGGAGCAGGTTGAGGAGGGCGCCCAGGATCCCCTTCCCCTTGAGGCCCTTCACCTCGATGAGCTCGATGGGGTAGCCGGCCTCCGGGACCACCCGGGCCTCGAGGCCGCGCGCCGTCCCCACGAAGACCACGTCGTTGGCGGGGTGGCGGGTGACCACCTCCTCCGCCAGGGCGATGCCGGGGAAGACGTGGCCCCCGGTGCCCCCGCCCGCGACCAGCATCCTCATGGCGCGTCCTCCGCCCGCGCCGGGCCGAGCCGTGGCGTCCCGCCGATGGGCGCCCCCACGCGCACGGCCGCCGGGGCCCGGGAGAGGAAGCCGCCCCGCTCCCCGGAGACCGCGAGGAGGACGCCCGCGGCGCCGAGGAGGGAGAGGAGGGAGCTGCCGCCGTAGGAGATGAAGGGCAGGGTGAGCCCCTTGGTGGGGAGGAGGCCGAAGACCACCGCCAGGTTGACGAGCGCCTCGCCGGCGATCAGGGTCGTGATCCCGACCGCGGCGTAGCAGCCGAACGCGTCCGAGGCCCGGAGCGCGGCGCGGATCCCGCGCCAGACCACGACCGCGTAGAGCGCCAGCAAGAGCAGGATCCCGAGCAGCCCCGCCTCCTCCGCGATCACCGCGGCGATGAAGTCGGTGTGGGCGGCGGGCAGGTAGAAGAGCTTGCCCTTCCCCTGCCCGAGCCCCAGCCCCAGCCAGCCGCCGTTCGCCGTCCCGAGCAGCGACTCCCAGAGCTGGAAGCCGATGGTGGTCTTGTACTGCTCCGGGTCGAGGAAGGCGAGCCAGCGCGCGTACCGGTAGGGGGTCGACTTGATGGCGTGCCAGGCGAACGGGGCCGCCAGCAGCGCCGCGCCCAGGAGGTAGGAGACCTTGGCCCCGGCGGCGAAGAGCATGGCGAAGAGGACCAGGAAGAGGATGAACCCGGTCCCCAGGTCCTTCTGCCAGAGGCAGAGCCCGGCGAGCGCGGTGGTGACGAGCAGGTGGGGGAGGAAGCCGATGGAGAAGAGCCTCACCCGATCCTGCTTTCGCTCGAGCGAGCGGGCCAGGTAGAGGACCAGGGCCACCTTGGCGAGCTCCGCCGGCTGCAGGTTCACCGGGCCGAGGGCGAGCCAGCGCTGGGCGCCGCCCGCGGTCCGGCCCACCACCTTCACGAGGACCAGGGCGGCCAGGGCCAGGCCGAGCGCCGGGTAGGCGAGGGCGGCGACCCGGCGGTGGCCGAGCCGGAGCGCCAGCACCAGCAGGCCGAGGCCGATCCCGCCCGCCAGGAGCTGCCGCTTCAGGTAGTGGAACTCGTCCCCCAGCCGGCGGCCGGCCTCCACCGCGCTGGCGGAGTAGACCATCACCGCGCCGATGGCGACGAGGAGGAGGACGGCGCCGAGCAGGAGCGGGTCGTAGGCCAGCTCCCGCGGGCGCTCGCCCTGGCGCTCCCGGGGTGCCGTCATCGCGCGAGCTCCGCGGCCAGGCGGCGAAAGGCCTCGCCGCGCTCCTCGTAGCTCCGGAACTGATCGTAGCTCGCGCAGGCCGGGGAGAGGAGCACGACGTCCCCCGGGGCCGCCAGGGCCGCCGCCCGGCGGGCCGCCCCGGCGAGGTCGCCGCAGGCGTGGGTGGGGACGAGGTCGCCCAACTCGCGCTCCACCGTGGGCCCGTCCTCGCCGAGGGTGAGGAGCGCCTTCACCCGCCCGGCGAAGAGCTCCCGCAGCGGGGTGTAGGGCGCCCGCTTGCCCCGGCCGCCCATGATGAGCAGGACCCGGGGGGCGCCGGCGGGGAAGGCGGCCAGCCCCACCCAGGTGGAGTCGACGTTGGTGGCCTTGGAGTCGTTCACCCACTCGATCCCCCCGCGCTCGGCGACCAGCTCGAGGCGGTGGGGCAGGCCGGGGAACGCGTCCAGGCCGGCCTGCACCGCCTCGCCGGGCACCCCCATCGCCCGGGCGCAGAGGAGCGCGGCCATGGCGTTCTCCCGGTTGTGCCGCCCGCGCAGGGCGCGGTTGCGGAGCAGGTAGCGCTCCGGGGCGCGGCCGGAGGCGGGCGTGTACCAGAGGGCGCTCCCCTCCGGACCGGGTTCGCCGCCCGGGTCGCGCGCCGCGCCGGCGGCGGGCTCGCCGAAGCCGAAGGTGAGCCGCTCTCCGCGCGAGGCGCCCGCCATGGCCAGGGCGCGGGGATCGCGGGCGTTGGCCACCGCGACGTCGCCGGGCTGCTGGGTGGCGAAGAGGCGCGCCTTGGCCGCGGCGTAGCCCTCCACGCCGCCGTGGCGATCGAGGTGATCCGGGGTGACGTTCAGGATCGCCGCCACCTGGGCGCGGAGGCGCTCGATCCCCTCGAGCTGGAAGGAGGAGAGCTCGAGGACCACCGCCTCGGCCCGCTCGCCCGAGAGCACGTGCTCGCAGAGGGGGGTGCCGAGGTTCCCGCCCGCGAAGGTGCGCCGGTCGCGGGAGAGGAGCGCGGCGCCGAGGGCGGTGGTGGTGGACTTGCCGTTGGTCCCGGTGATCCCGACCACCGGCGTCCCCGGGAGGAAGCGCCACCCGAGCTCCACCTCGCTCCACACCGGCACCCCGCGGTTCCGCGCCGCCTGGAGCTCGGGGAGGGAGCCCGGGACCCCGGGGGAGACCACCCCCAGGTCGGCCCCCTCGAAGTCGGCGCGGTCGTGGCCGCCCAGCCTGCGGCGGGCCTTCTCCAGGCCGGCCAGGGCGGGGGCGAGCTCGGCCTCCGGGCGCCGGTCGGTGACCGTCACCGCCGCCCGCTCCCGCAGGCAGAGCCGGGCGGCCGCCAGGCCGCTGCGCGCCAGCCCCACCACCGTCACCTTCCGACCCTCGAGCACCGGTGCGGCCACGGGCTACCTCAGCTTGATGGCGAGCAGCGCCACCAGCGCCAGCATCACCGACATGATCCAGAAGCGCACGATGATCTTCGGCTCCGCCCAGCCCTTGAGCTCGAAGTGGTGGTGGATGGGGGCCATCCGGAAGATCCGCTTGCCGGTGGTCCGGAACGACCAGACCTGGAGGATGACGCTCACGGTCTCGGCGAGGAAGACGCCGTGCAGGATGCCGCTCGCCAGCTCGTTCTTGGTGAGGACCGCCAGCATGCCCAGCCCGCCCCCCAGCGCGAGCGAGCCGACGTCGCCCATGAACACCGAGGCGGGGTACGTGTTGTACCAGAGGAACGCCACCCCGGCGCCGAAGATGGCGGAGCAGTAGACGCCCAGCTCCTCCGCCCCCGGGATGTAGGCGATGCGCAGGTACTCGGCCAGGCTGAAGCCGGCGATGGTGGCGCCCGCGACGTAGGAGAGGGCGAGGAAGGTCATCGCCGAGACGATGGTCGGGCCG
>DATKAL010000208.1:0-8739 GCA_035498135.1 Anaeromyxobacter sp. | reverse complement strand
TCAAGCAGCACGGCCTCTCCCGGGCCGGGCGCGGGGTGGCGGAGGGGCCGGGGGAAGGGGAGGAGTGACGGGCGACGGGAGCGCCCCTTCGATGGAGATCCGGCGCGACGACCTGGAGCGCGCGGCCCGGCGCGCCGGCCTCACGGGCGAGCAGGCGGAGGCGCTCTGGCGCGCCCTCGACGCCCCTCGGCCCGGGGAGCCCGTCCCCGCCCCTCCCCCGGCCCGGACCGGGGCGCTCCGCGACGCGGCGCTGCTCTGCGCCATGGCGCTGGTGGCCGGGCCGGCGATCTGGCTCGTGCTGCTCGCCTGGGAGCGCTGGGGGATCGGCGGCGGCCTCCCGTCCGCCCTCGTCGGGATCGCCGCCCTCCTGGCCGCCGCCCGCGCCCTGGCGCGGCGCGGGCGCCCCGGCGCCGGCGGCGTGCTCGTCACCGCGGCCGTGGCCCTGGTCCCGGCGGCGGTCCACCTGCTGCAGCACCGCTTCCTCGTCGCCCACGATCCCGCCCCGCCGGCGGATCTCGGCGACTGGCTCCGCTCGCGCGAGCTCGTCCCCATCCTGGCGGCGGCCGCCGCCGGCGCCCTGGCCCTCTGGACCTTCCGCTTCCCCGGCCTGCTGACCGTCCCGGCGGCCGCCCTCTGGTTCGCCGCCCAGAGCGCGGCGGCCGCGGTCTTCGGCGCCGCCCCGAGCTGGAGCCAGCGCTCGCTGGTCTCGGCTCTGGTGGGGCTCGCCCTCCTCGCCGCCGGGTTCGGCCTCGATCGCCCGCCGCGCCGGGCCCACGCCTCCTGGCTCTACCTCTGCGGCCTGGTCGCCTTCTGGGGCGGCCTCACCACCTACGAGGCGGTGAGCGACCTCTCCCTCGCGCTCTACCTCCTGGTCGACCTCTCCCTGATCAAGCTCGGGCTCCTGCTCGATCGCCGGGCCTTCGCGGTGGTCGGGGCGATCGGCGTGGCGGGGGCCCTGGGCCGGCTGGCCGAGTCGCTGCTCGATCCCCGCGCCCTCCCCGTCGCGCTCGCCGGGATCGCCCTGCTCCTCGCCGGCGGAGCCGTGCTCTGGAAGCGCTTCGAGCGGGCCTGGCGGCGCGCGCTCCTGGCGATGTTGCCCGCGCCGATCCGCCTCCGCCTGCCACCGCCCTAGCCGCCCGGCCGGCGCTATGATGTGGCCGGATGCGCCCCGCCCACGCCGCGGCCGACCTGCCGCCCCTCGAGCCCAGGGCGCCGGAGGCCGCCGAGCGGCTGGCCCGGCTCGAGCGGCGCTTCCCCGTGCGGATCGAGGCGGTCCGGGAGGTCTGCAGGCGCGCCGCCGATCCCGACCTCGCCCTGGCGGGCCTGGAGCGCTTCGTGGACGGGGCGGGGACCCTCCCGGCCGAGCCGGACCTGCTCGAGGCGCTGGCGCTCCTCTGCGGCGCCTCCCGGCTGATGGCCGGTCTCCTCGCCCGCGCGCCCCACCTCCTCCGCCGCGCCGTCCGCTCCCCGTGGGGCTCCCGCCCCCGGAGCGAGGCCTCGCTGCGGGGGCTCCTCGCCAGGGCGGCGCGGCGCCTCGACCCGGGCGACGCCGACGGCTTCGACCGGCTGCTCCGGCGGGTGCGGGCGCGGGAGCTGGTGCGGATCTCGCTCCGCGACCTGCGCCGGGCCCGGGTGAAGGAGATCACCGCCGAGCTGTCCGCCCTGGCCACCGCCTGCGTGGACGCCGCCGTCCGCTTCCACGACCGCCGGCTGCGGGCGCGCCACGGCGCCCCGGCCGGCCTCGCGGCCCGGGAGCCGGGGGCGGGCTTCTGCGCCCTGGCGATGGGCAAGCTCGGCGCGGAGGAGCTCAACTTCTCCTCCGACATCGACCTCATCTACGTCTACGAACGGGACGGCCAGACCGAGGGAGAGCGCTCGACCACCCACTTCGCCTACTACGCCAAGCTGGCCGAGCTGGTCACCGAGTCGATCTCCCGCCACACCGAGGACGGCTTCGTCTTCCGGGTGGACCTGAACCTCCGGCCGGACGGGCGGAGCGGCCCCATCGTCAACAGCGTGCGGGCGGCGGAGCTCTACTACCAGTCGTTCGGCCGGACCTGGGAGCGGAACGCGCTCGTCAAGGCCCGGCCCGCCGCGGGGGACGAGGCGGCGGGCGAGGAGCTCCTCCGCCAGCTCGAGCCCTTCGTCTGGCGGCGCAGCCTCGACCTCGACGTCCTGGCCGAGATCCAGGCGATGAAGGCCCGCATCGACGCCCGCGCCGGCGCCGAGGGGCGCGAGGACCTGAAGCTCGGCAGGGGAGGGATCCGGGAGGCCGAGTTCTTCGTCTCCGCCCTCCAGCTCCTCCACGGGGGGCGGGCCGAGGGGCGGGCGCTCCGCGAGCGGGCGGTGCTCCCCGCCCTGGAGCGGCTCCTCTTCGCCGGCGTGGTCCCGGCCCGGGACCGGGACGAGCTCGCCGACGCCTACCTGTTCCTGCGCCGGGCGGAGCACCGGGTCCAGATGCTGGACGGCGCCCAGACCCACCGGCTCCCGGCGGCCGGGGAGCGGCTCCCCCTGGCCCGGTCGATGGGCTACCCGACCGAGGAGGCCTTCGAGGCGGCGCTCGGCGCCCACCGCGACCGGGTGGCGCGGCTCTTCGCCGGCCTGCTCGGGACCGGGGCCGGGCAGGCGCCCCTCGATCCCGAGCTGGCCCTCCTCGCCGACCAGGAGGTGGATCCCGCCCGCCGCGCCGAGATCGCGGTCCGCCGCGGGCTGGCCGATCCGGACCGGGCCCTGGCCGCGCTCGACACCATGGCGCGCCGCCGGACCCCCTTCTCCCGCCTGGGCGACCCGGCCGCGGCCGTCTCCCTCCTCTCCGACGTGCTGGGCACGCCCGACCCGGACCAGGCGCTCTCGCACCTCTCCGACTTCGCCACCGCCCTGCGGAACCCCGTCCCCTACTTCGACCTCCTCTCCCAGAACCGGCGGGTCACGCGGCTGCTCCTCTCCCTCTTCGGCTCCTCCGACTTCCTCTCCAAGCGCTTCCTCCGCCACCCCGAGCTGATCGACCTCCTCCTCCGGGAGGACCAGGTGAAGCTCGAGAAGGGGAAGGCGGAGCTGGAGCGGGAGCTGGCGGAGCGGCTCGCGGCGGTCGATCCCTCCCTCCCGCTCGACGATCTCCTCGAGGCCAAGCTGGGCGAGCTCCGGCGCTGCAAGAACGAGGAGGTCCTCCGGATCGCGATCCACGACATCGCGGGCACCATCGACCTCCCCTCGGTCGCCGCCCAGCTCACCGACCTGGCGGAGGCCTGCCTCGCCGCCTCCCTGGCGCTGGCGGAGGAGGAGGCGCGGGCCAAGGGCCAGGCCCCGCCCGGCCGGCTCTGCGTGGTGGGGATGGGAAAGCTCGGCGGCCGCGAGCTCGGCTACCACTCCGACCTCGACCTGATCTTCCTCTACCCGCGCGGCGCCGGCCCGGGGTCGGAGCGCTACGCCCGGCTGGCGCAGCGGCTCCTCTCCTTCCTGCAGATGCCGCTCCGGGAGGGGCGGCTCTACCAGATCGACACCCGGCTCCGCCCCTCCGGCAACCAGGGGGCGCTGGTGATCGGAACGGAGGGCTTCATCCGCTACCACACCGGCGAGGCGCTCCCGGGCGGAGCGGCCAGGGATCAGGGCCCGGTCCGCAGCCAGCTCTGGGAGCGGCAGGCCCTCCTCCGCGCCCGCCCGGTGGCGGGCGACCCGGCCCTCTTCGAGGAGGTGTGGGAGAAGGCGATCCTCCCCGCGGTCCACGGCCGGCCGGAGAGCCGGCCGGCGCTGGCGGCCGAGATCCGGCGGATGCGGGAGCGGATGGAGAGCGAGATCTCGGGCGAGGCCTCGCGCGGCAAGAACCCCAAGACCGGGCGCGGGGGGCTGGTCGACGTCGAGTTCGCCGCCCAGTTCCTCCAGCTCGCCCACGGGCACGACCACCCCTCGATCCGGACCGGCTCGACCCCGATCGCGCTGCGCAGGCTGCGCGAGGCCGGGCTCCTGCGCGAGGCGGAGTACCAGGCCCTCGCCCGGGGCTACGAGTTCCTCCGCCGGGTGGAGCTGCGGCTCCGGATCGTGCACGACTACGCCATCGACCATCTCCCGGAGCGGGGACCGGCCCTCCACCAGCTCGCCCGCCGGCTCGGGTACAACGGCCCCGACCCGGGCGATCGCTTCCTGGCCGAGTACGCGCGGGTCACCGCGGCGGTGCGCCAGGCCTTCGACCTGGTGGTCCAGTAGCCTTTCGCCTGGCGGCCCCTCCCGGCCGAGCGAGGGCCCCCGTCGTCGGCGGGCGGCGCGGGGCGGCCCGGGCTACCATGCGCCGGCCCCTTCCCTCCCCCGCCCCTCGCCTTGTCCAGCGACGCCGACCTCGACCGTCAACGCGACGCCCTCCGCCCGTTCGAGGAGGCGGAGGCGGCCCTGGTCCGCTCGGTGGTGAGCGCCCCGGCCTGGATCTCGGAGGCCGACGAGGCCGCCCTGCGGTACGCGCTCAACCTCGCCCGGGTCGGGCGGCTCCCCGCGCCCGGCGGGGGGGAGGTGGACCTCGGGCCCGCCCTCGCCCCCTTCCGCGAGGAGGTCCGCGCCGCCGCCCTCCCGGCCCTGCTGGCGCGCGGCGGCCCGGAGCGGGCGGAGGCGGTCCGGCTCGCCTCCGGCCTCCGGCTGCGGGCGCGGGTCTTCCGCAGCCTGGCGGTGCGGGCGGCCGAGGGGCGGCTCCCCCCGGCCGCCGTCGACCGCGAGGTCTGCGAGAAGGCGCTGGTGGTGGTGGCGGGCGGGGGCGGCGGGGTGGTGTGGTCCTACCTGGGCGCGTTCGCCCTCCTCGAGCACTACGGGCTCGCCCCGCGCCTGCTCGCGGGCACGAGCATGGGCGCGGTGCTCCTCCTCTTCCGCGCCCGGCGGGCGCGCTGGCACGCCGACGACGTCGATCGGGCGGTGAGCGGGCTCTCCTTCCGGAGCCTCTTCCGCTTCCTCCGGGCGGATGCCCGCTACGGGCTGCCGGCCGCCCTCCGCCTCTACCTCCGGACCGCCATCGGCGACTTCCTGCGGGGCCCCGACGGCGAGCCGCTGACCCTCGGGCAGCTGCCGGTGCCGCTGCTGGTGGCGGTGACCGGGATCCGGCCGGGCGCCCTCCCCCGCGACCCTTCCTACTACGAGCACCTCCTCGATCTGCCCGACCCCGGAGCCGGGGCGCTCTCCCGCATGCTCACCGAGGCGTTCCGGGCGGTGGGCGAGCTGCTCGTCCAGCGCGACCGGTTCGCCCGCATCTACCTGGGGGCCGACGAGGAGACCCGCGCCTTCGACGCCGTCGACGCGGTCGGCTTCTCCTCCGCCCTGCCGGGGGTGATCCACTACGACGTGCTGCGCGAGGACGAGCGGATGCACCGGCTCCTCGCCGGGCTGCTGGAGCGGCACGGCGTCTCCCGGCTGGTGGACGGGGGGCTGGTGGACAACCTGCCCGCCCGGGCCGCCTGGGGCCTGGTGCAGCGGGGCTCCCTCGGCACGCGGAACGCCTTCGTCCTCGGGCTGGAGGGGTTCGGGCCCAAGCTCTCCCAGCCGCTCTGGTTCGGCCTCGGCCAGCTCGCCGCCCAGAACGTGGCCCGGAACCGGCCCTTCGTCCACCTCCACCGCTCGTTCCAGCGCGTGCTCTCGCCGGTGGAGATCGTCCCGAGCGCCGACCAGCGGCGCCGCGCCATCCAGGAGGGCAAGGCGGAGCTCCACCCGGACATGCCCTTCCTGGCGCGGATGGTCCGCCCCTTCGCGCCGCCGCCGGCGTGAGGTGGGAGGCTCCACTACGGCGGGGGGAGGGGGCATGGCTCCTGCGACGGGGGGCAGCGGCGAGCACGGCACAGGGCGGCCCCGCGGAGCAGGGGGGGGCCACACCGACGGCCGGGCGGGGCGGCACGACCGATGACTCCTCACATCGTGGACGTGGCGGGGGGAGGATGGGTGAGGGTCTTGGCCTGGGCGAGGGGCTGGGGCAATGAGGAGAGAGGCTTGTGCCGAGACGTCGCCGCTGGTCGAGACCGTCACTGCGCGTTCGGCGCACATGCAACGGCGATCACCCGGCGGTCCTCCTGGAGACGGGAGCCCCGTGACGGCTTCCGGCACGCGCGCCGGGGCAGGCAGGAGGCGGCGTCCGCTGGCGGTGAGGAGCAAGAGGCGGCGACGCGCTCCGCCTCTTCTCGCCGGAGAGCCCGCAGGAGGTCGTGCCGCCGCCATAACCTCGAGCGAGCGCGCGAGCGGCTCGGGGACGAGCTCATGGATCGGTACACGGGGAGCCAAGGGCGCGAGCAGGAACGAGGAGCCGTTTCGGTCGAGAGCGGCCCCGCTCCGTGACCGTCGCCAGGAGGGCGCCGTCGAGCGTCGGCCGGCCCTTGAAACAGAAGTGATGAACCCCGAGGCGGCACGCCCCGTCCTAAGGATCCGGCTCCGCCCCCGGCGGCAGCCGCGGCTCGCCCTTCGGCCCGAAGACCGCCATCCCCACCGCCAGCCGCATGGAGCGCGCCTGACCCGGCCGCAGCGAGCGCTTGTTCCACTCGACGCCGATGAAGATCTCGTTGGAGTCGAGCGGGGCGCCGGGCGAGCGGGGCGGGCCGGACGTGTTGGAGAAGTAGCCGACGTCGGGCTGCTCGTCCCCGAGCCAGGAGAGGAAGTCGGCCGCCCCGGTCTTCGTATCCACGATCCCCGCCCAGCGGTGGCGCCGGACGTCGATGCTCCCCTCCTCCCTCACGATCCCGGCGTCGTCCCAGCCCAGGTTCCCGTCGGCGGACCCGAACTCGCCCACCCACGGCTCGTCGCCGTAGACGTAGTCGAAGCTGACGTCGCGGTCGCCGACGTTGGTCACCCGGATGGCGAGGGTGAAGAAGGGGGCGCCGGCCTGGAACGAGGCCAGGCGGTCCATCCGGATCCGGGTCCCGCCCCGGAGGAGCTCGTGCGAGCTCTCCAGGACCACGCGCCCGGGGTCCTGGATCAGGACCCGGCTGCCGAGGAAGCGCCAGGCCGACGGGTAGACGGTCCCGGGGATCCCGCTGAACCAGGAGGCCTCGTTGACGTTGCACCAGATGTGCTTCCAGCCGCGGGCGTCCCGGTAGGCCATCCCGCTCTCGTTCTGGGCCCCCGGGTCGGCGGCGATGTCGGGGAGGGCACCGCCCACGTAGAGACCGTGGGGCGCCTCGCCCTGGCTGTCCTCGAAGCGGGAGAAGAGGGTCACGAGCTCGGTCCCGTCCGCGAACCGGTTGCGGACGATGCCGCTCCCCTGGCGCTCGTCCCACTCGAGCGCGAGCGTGGCCTGGCCGGCGGCCGGCTCCGGCGAGCCGAGGAGGGCCCGCAGGCGGGCGAGCTGCAGGCCGGCCAGCAGGCGGTCGCCGTCGCCCAGGAGGAGGTCGTCCTTCACCTCCAGGGTGACGGGCGTCCGCCCGCGGAGCAGGAAGAGGCCGTACCAGTGGCCGACGATCTCGATCCGGGTCACTGCCGCGACCAGCCCGGCCAGGGCCAGGGCCGCGATCCCGAGCCAGGGGGCGACCCGCGCCCGCGCCTCGGCGGCGATCACCGCCCGCCCCGCCGCCGGACCGGGCGACGCCCGGCCGCCGCTCTGTTGAATCCGCTCGCCGCCTGAGGCATGTTCCGGGACCCACCCCATCCCACCGCGGAAGGCCCCCGATGATCAAGGCCGACACGATCTGGCTCGACGGCAAGCTCGTCCCCTTCGACGACGCGCGGGTGCACGTCCTCACCCACGCCCTGCACTACGGCATCGGGGTGTTCGAGGGGATCCGGGCCTACCGGAGCGCCGACGGGCGCTCGGCCGTCTTCCGCCTCAAGGAGCACGTCCAGCGGCTCTACGACTCGGCCCACGTGGTCCTGATGGAGATCCCGGTCCCGGCCGAGCGGCTCGAGCGGGCGTGCGTCGAGGTGCTGCGCGCCAACCGGCTCGACGCCGGCTACATCCGCCCGCTCGCCTTCTTCGGCACCGGGGCGATGGGGGTGGGGGCGCAGAACCCGGTCCAGGTGATGGTCGCGGCCTGGCCGTGGGGCGCCTACCTCTCCGAGGAAGGGCTGAAGAGGGGGATCCGGGCGAAGGTGGCGTCGTTCACCCGCATGCACGTGAACGTCCAGATGGTCCGGGCCAAGATCTCCGGGCAGTACGTGAACTCCTTCCTCGCCACCCGGGAGGCGGCGCTGGCCGGCTACGAGGAGGCGATCCTCCTCGACACCGAGGGCTACGTCGCCGAGGGCGCGGGGGAGAACATCTTCATCGTGAAGAACGGCGTCCTGCAGACGCCGCCCCTCTCCTCGGCCGTCCTGGCCGGCATCACTCGCGACTCGGTCCTCCGGATCGCCCGCGACCACGGGATCGCCGTGAAGGAGGAGAAGTTCACGCGCGACACCATGTACCTCGCCGACGAGCTCTTCATGACCGGCACGGCGGCCGAGGTCACCCCGGTCCGCGAGGTCGACAACCGCCGCATCGGCCGCGGCGAGCCGGGCCCGGTGACGAAGAAGATCCAGGAGACGTTCTTCCGGGCGGTGCGGGGCGAGGAGCCTCGCTACCGCGAGTGGCTGACCGCCTTCTAGGCGAGCCCCGCGGGCGTCCCTGGCGGGGCCTCCAGGGGCTCCGGCCGGAACAAATCGGGCCGATGGGCCGTTCGGATCCCGGAAAGGGCAATAGGATTGACCTTCCGATTTCGTTTCGGCTAGATTGCCCCGGCTTTCCAGGGCAAGAGTCACGGATTTCGCAAAGGATGTCGCAAAGTTGAGCCCGAGCGCCGGTGCGGAGCGCCG
>DATKAL010000207.1:0-3447 GCA_035498135.1 Anaeromyxobacter sp. | reverse complement strand
TGGGGCGACCTGGTTGCATTGAACAGCAAGACCTACCCGAATTGCTTCTTGCATCGCTCCGACCCGAGCGACGTGGCGCGCGTCGAGCACCTCACCTTCATCTGCACGCCCACCAAGGAGCAGGCCGGCCCGACCAACAACTGGATGGATCCCAAGGAGGCCTACCGGAAGCTCGGCGCCCTCTACGACGGGTCGATGAAGGGCCGGACCCTGTACGTGGTCCCCTACGTGATGGGCCCCGCCTCCTCGCCCTTCGCCAAGGTGGGCATCGAGCTCACCGACTCCGTCTACGTGGCCCTCAACATGGGGATCATGGCGCGGATGGGGAAGGTGGCGCTCGATCGGCTCGGCCCCTCCTCGAACGAGTTCAACCGCGGGCTCCACTCGGTGGCCGACTGCAACGCGGAGCGGCGGTTCATCTGCCACTTCCCCCAGGACAACACCATCTGGTCGATCGGCTCCGGCTACGGCGGCAACGCCCTGCTGGGCAAGAAGTGCCTCGCCCTCCGCATCGCCAGCTACCTGGCGAAGAACGAGGGCTGGCTGGCGGAGCACATGCTCATCCTCGAGGCGGAGAGCCCGACGGGCGAGAAGCAGTACGTCGCCGCGGCGTTCCCCTCCGCCTGCGGGAAGACCAACTTCGCGATGATGATCCCGCCGCCCGCCTTCAAGGGCTGGAAGGTCCGCACCGTGGGCGACGACATCGCCTGGATGCGGGTGGGCGAGGACGGGCGGCTCTGGGCGGTGAACCCGGAGAACGGCTACTTCGGCGTCGCCCCGGGGACCAACCGGAAGACCAACCCCAACGCGATGGACTCCGTCCGCAAGGACACCCTCTTCACCAACGTCGCCCGGACGGCCGACGGCGACATCTGGTGGGAGGGCTGGGACACCGAGGCCCCGGCCGAGCTGATCGACTGGAAGGGCCAGCCCTGGAAGAAGGGGTCGGCGGAGAAGGCCGCCCACCCGAACAGCCGGTTCACCGCCCCGGCGAGGAACAACCCGGCCCTCTCCCCCTCGGTCGACGATCCCAGGGGAGTGCCCATCTCCGCCCTGATCTTCGGCGGCCGCCGCTCCACCACCGTCCCGCTGGTCCTCGAGGCCTTCAACTGGACCCACGGCGTCTACCTGGGCGCGACCATGGGCTCGGAGACCACCGCGGCCGCCACCGGCCAGGTGGGCGTGGTCCGCCGCGACCCGATGGCGATGCTGCCCTTCTGCGGCTACGACGCCGGCAGCTACCTCCAGCACTGGCTGGAGATGCAGTCGCGGATCCCGAACCCGCCCAGGGTCTACCTGGTGAACTGGTTCCGGAAGGGCGCCGACGGCAAGTTCCTCTGGCCGGGCTACGGCGACAACATGCGCGTCCTCAAGTGGATGCTGGATCGCGCCGCCGGGCGGGCGGGGGCGCAGGAGACGCTCCTCGGCTACACGCCGCGCCCGGGCGACCTGGAGCTGGAGGGGCTCGCCGCCTCGCGCGAGGCGGTGGCCGCCGCCACCCACATCGACCTCGGCGAGTGGGAGCAGGAGCTCGAGTCGCAGGCGGAGTGGTTCGACAAGCTGGGGAAGACCCTCCCCCGCCCGCTCGCCCTGCAGCGCGAGCTCCTCCTCGACCGGGTGAAGACCGCGCGCAAGGTGAAGTAGGGCGGCCTGGCCTCGCGAGGGCGCCGGCGGACGACGGTCCGCGCGATGCCCGCCGGTTAGATCCTCGCCATGTGCACCCTCGCCGTCGCCTTTCAGGCCGACCGCCGATGGCCGGTCGTCGCCGCCGCCAACCGCGACGAGCGGCTGGGGCGGGCCGCGGAGGGCTGGGCGCTCCGCGAGACACCGGGCGGCGTCCGCTACGCCGCGCCGCGCGACCTCTCCGCCGGCGGCACCTGGATGGGCGTCTCGGCCCATGGGGTCCTCGCCGGCCTGACCAACTACCACGCCCCATTCTCCTGGTACCCCGACCCGGACCGGCGCTCGCGGGGCGAGCTCGTCCCGCTCGCGCTCGCGGCGGCGGACGCGGCCGCGGCGCGCGCCGCGCTGACCGCGCTCGACCCGGCCGCCTGGAACCCCTTCCACCTGCTGGTGGCCGACGCCCGGGAGGCCTTCCTCTGGTGGTCCGACGGCGAGCGGAGCGGGCTCGAGCCGCTCGCCCCCGGCCTCCACGTGGTCACCGAGCGCTCGCGCGACGGGCGCTGCCCGCGCGGCGAGCTGGTCCGCGCCCGCTGGCCGGTGGACCCGGCGGTGGCCCGGCTCCGCGAGCTCCTCTCCCTCCACGCCGAGCCGGCCACCTGCGTCCACGGGGATCCGCTCTACGGCACCCGCTCCTCGGCCATCGTGCGGCTCGCCCCCTCCCTGGCCGCCTCCGAGCTCCACGTCGCCGACGCCCGCCCCTGCCTCGCCCCGCACGAGGACCGGTCCGCCCTCCTGGCGGCGCTGGCGCGGGCGGGTTGACGGCGCGCCGGCCGGCGGCCATGTAGAGGCCACCATGGGACTCCTCGACCGCATCTCCTTCCGCCCGCAGACCGCCGAGCCGCCGGAGGCGATCGACCTCTCCCCGGAGGGCGACGTCCGGATCCTCTGGCCGGGCGGGCCGGAGGTCACGATCCCGGCGCGTCGCCTGCGGGAGCTCTGCCCCTGCGCCGGCTGCGTCGAGGAGGGGACGGGCAAGCCGCTCCTCGATCCCGCCACCCTCCCCTCGGACGTCCGGCCGCTCGAGGTCCATCCGGTCGGGAGCTACGCGGTCCAGTTCCAGTGGTCCGACGGCCACTCCACCGGGATCTACACCTGGGAGACGCTGCGGGCGGCCTCGGGCCTGCGCTGATCGGCTAGAGCAGGCTGCGCGCCGGCGCCGAGATGGGCGTGTGCCGGTTCACCGCCGGCCCGTGCCCCTCGCGCGTGCTGCCGAACTTGAGCGAGCGCGGATCGCCGTCGCCGCCCCGGAGGGCGTGGACCAGGAGCTTCACGGTGTTCCCGTCGGCGTGCCCGGTGAGGACCTCGGCCACCAGCACGTCGGCCGCCCCCCGCGCGTCGAAGGCCCCCGAGCGGAACGGGCGCGGCTGGGTGAGGGCGGCGAAGGCGCTCGCCACCGCCACCACCTCGACGGCTCGCGAGGGCGGGCTCGCCAGGCCGGGGTAACCCTGGCCGCAGCGCCAGTGGTGGCTGCGGGCGGCCGCCACCGCCGGGTGGGGACCGAGCACCACCGCCAGGTGGTAGGCGCCCATGAGCGGGTGAGCGGCGATCCGGTGGGCCGCCTGCTCCCCGAGCCGCTCGTCGTGGCCGAGCAGCGCCCGGGGGAGGTGGCGCATCCCGAGGTCGTGGAGGAGCGCGGCGGCGGCCAGCTCGGGCAGGGCCCGGGCCCACCCCACCGCGGCGAGCAGCATCCGGACGGCGATCGCCGCGGTGGAGAAGGCGTGGCGGCAGAGGCGGGGCGCGGCCCCGCGGAGCGCCAGCAGCTCC
>DATKAL010000206.1:0-5654 GCA_035498135.1 Anaeromyxobacter sp. | reverse complement strand
CCGCTGGAGGCGAGCGCGGCCGGGGCGGATGACCCGCGGCGGCCTGGTCGCCTTCCACGCCGCCCACGAGCTCCTCCTCCGCGCGCACGGCCCGGCCGCCTGCCGGCGGCTGGATCGGCTGGTGGCCGGGGCGGGGGCGGGGCCGCTCGGCCCGGTCCTCGAAGCTTACGGAGCGGGGCTGATGACGGTGCTCCGGACCCCGGCGACGCGCGGCCGGCACGCCGCCGTCCTCCGCCACGTGGCCGGCCACCTCCGCGGCCTCCTCGCGGACGGCGCGCGCGAGGAGCTCGAGGAGGCGATCGGGGAGTACGCCCGCGGGCGGGTGCCCCTGATCGTGCCGCAGGCCCTCCTCCTCCGCCACGCCCGCCGTCACCGGGTCGCCTGCCTGGCGGGCCAGGTCTACCTCGATCCCGATCCCCGCGAGCGTGCGCTCCGGAGCGGGGGCTAGCGCGCCGTGCCCGTCCCCGCCGAGCGCGTCCGCGCCCTGAACGCCGCCCCGGTCCGGCCGGAGCGCAGGTTCGTGCTCTGCTGGATGACGGCCGTCCGCCGGGTTCGCTCGAACCCCACCCTGGAGCGCGCCGCCGACCTGGCGCGGGAGCTGGGGCGGCCGGTGCTGGTCCTCGAGGCCCTCCGCTGCGGGTACCCGCACGCGAGCGACCGCCTCCACGCCTTCGCGATGGAGGGGATGGCGGACAACGCCCGCCGCCTCGCCGGGCGCGCCCTCCACCATCCGTACCTGGAGCGGGCCGCCGGGGAGGGGAAGGGGCTCCTCGCGGCGTGCGCGGCCCGCGCCTGCGCCGTGGTGACCGACGACTTTCCCACCTTCTTCCTCCCGAGGATGCTGGCCGCGGCCGCCTCGCGGCTGGACGTCCGCCTCGAGGCGGTGGACGCGAGCTGCGTGGTGCCGTTCCGGCTGGCCGGCCGGGACTTCCCCTCGGCCGTCGCCTACCGCCGCCACCTCCAGGCGGCCCTCCCCGCCTGGCTGGACCGGCTGCCCGCAGACGCGCCGCTGCGCCGCGCTCCCCCGCCGGGTGGCGCCCGGCTCCCTCCCGAGCTCCTGCGCCGCTGGCCGGCGGCGGATCCCGCCGACCGGGCGGCGCCGGCCCGGGTCCTCTCCGCCCTCCCCATCGACCACCGCGTTCCCCCCGCCCGGGCCCGGGGCGGCGCGGCCGCCGGCGAGGCGCGCCTCCGCGCCTTCCTCGCCCGGGGGCTCGACCGCTACGCCGAGGAGCGGCGCGAGCCCGGCGCCGGGGCCGCCAGCGGCCTCTCGCCCTGGCTGCACTTCGGCCACCTGAGCCCGTTCGAGGTCGTGCGGGCGGTGCTACGGCGCGAGGGGTGGACGCCGCCGGCGGCGCCGCTCCGGCCAACCGGGGCGAGGGCCGGCTGGTGGGGCCTCGGGGCCGGCGCCGAGGCGTTCCTCGATCAGCTCCTCACCTGGCGCGAGCTGGGCTTCGCGACCTGCGCCCACCGGCTCGATCACCGCGAGTACGGGTCGCTCCCGGAGTGGGCGCTGGCGACGCTGGCGCGCCACGCAGGCGACCCGCGCCCCTGGCGCCACGACCGCCGCGCCCTCGAGGAGGCGCGCACGCACGATCCGCTCTGGAACGCGGCCCAGCGCCAGCTCCGGGCCGAGGGGGTGATCCACAACACCCTGCGGATGCTCTGGGGGAAGAAGGTCCTGGAGTGGAGCGCCAGCCCCGAGGAGGCGCTCGAGACGCTCCTGGAGCTGAACGATCGCTGGGCGCTGGACGGCCGGGACCCCAGCTCCGTCTCCGGGGTCTTCTGGTGCCTGGGGCGTTACGACCGGCCCTGGCCGGAGCGGCCCGTGTACGGCTCGGTCCGGAGCATGTCGTCGGAGCGGACGGCGGCCAAGGTCGACGTGCGCGGCTACCTGGCGCGGTACGGCCCGCCGGACGGGGAGGAGCGGCGGCCGGACCCGTGCTCCCGCCCCCGCTCCGATGTCCGCCGGAGGCGCCGCCGGTAGCCGCCGCGCCGCGCCCGCGGCGCGGGGCGCCGGAGGCGGCTAGACTCCGTCCTCGTGCCCGCGCTCGAGGCCACCCGGGGACCGACCCTCCGCCGCATCGTCGGGCTGGCGCGCCCCGAGCTCCGGCTGCTCCTGGCCGGGACGGCTGCGCTCGCCCTGGGCAGCGCCGCCGGGCTCCTCTACCCGCAGGCGATCCGGGTGGTGATCGACGGGGCGCTGGGCAAGGGGGAGGCGACGCTCCTCGGTCCGGCCGGGCCGGCGGCCGTCGACCGGGCCGCCCTCGTCATGGCCCTCCTGGCGGCGGTCCAGGCGGCGGCGATCGCCCTGCGCTCCCGGGCCTTCGCCACGGCGGGCGAGCGGGTGGTGACCCGGCTCCGCCGCGACCTCTACCGGTCGATCCTCGACCAGGAGGTCGGCTTCTTCGACGAGCGTCGCACCGGCGAGCTGACCAGCCGGCTCGCCTCCGACACCGCGGTCCTCCAGGGCGCGGTCTCCGCCAACGTCTCCATGGGGCTTCGCCACCTGGCCACCGCCGCCGGGGCGGTCGGGTTCCTGTTCTTCACCTCGGCCCGGCTGGCGCTGCTCATGCTCGCGGTGGTCCCCCCGGTCGCCATCGGCGCGGTGATCTACGGCCGCCGGGTCCGGAGGCTCGCCCGCGAGGTCCAGGATGCGCTCGCCGCCGCGGGCGAGGTGGCAGAGGAGGCGATCTCGGGCATCCGCACGGTGCGCTCGTTCGACGCCGAGGGGCGCGAGACCGAGCGCTACGCCGGGGCGGTCTGGCGGGCCTTCGAGGCGGCGCGCCGCCGGATCCGGGCCGGCTCGGCCTTCATGGGCTCGGCGGCGGGGATGGGCTACGGGGCGGTGGCGCTGGTCCTCTGGTACGGCGGCCGCCTGGTGGCCCGCGGGGCCCTCACCCCGGGCGGCCTCACCTCCTTCCTCGTCTACACCCTGGTCCTGGCGATGTCCCTCGGGGCGCTGGCCGATCTCTGGGCCGACTTCATGAAGGCGCTCGGGGCGGCCGAGCGGATCTTCGAGATCCAGGACCGGCAGCCGCGCATCCCGGTGGCGGGCGGGCTCGCTCCCGGCCGGGCGGAGGGCCGGATCGCCCTCGAGGCGGTCCGCTTCGCCTATCCGGCCCGCCCGGACCTGGCGGTGCTGCGCGGCATCGAGCTCGAGGTGGAGCCGGGCGAGGTGGTGGCGCTGGTCGGGCCGTCCGGGGCGGGCAAGTCCACCCTGGCCCAGCTCCTCTCCCGATTCTACGACCCCGACGCCGGGCGGATCCTGCTGGACGGCAACGACCTGCGCGACCTGGACCCGGGCTGGCTGCGCCGGCAGATCGGGGTGGTCTCGCAGGAGCCCATCCTGTTCTCGGGCACGGTGGCCGAGAACGTCCGCTACGGCCGGCCCGAGGCGGGCGAGGCCGAGGTGGAGGCGGCGGCGCGGACCGCCAACGCCCACGAGTTCGTGGCCCGCTTCCCCGACCGCTATGCCACGCGGGTCGGGGAGCGCGGCGTCCAGCTCTCCGGGGGGCAGAAGCAGCGGGTGGCGATCGCGCGGGCGGTCCTGAAGGATCCGCGGGTGCTGATCCTCGACGAGGCCACCAGCGCGCTCGACGCCGAGAGCGAGCACCTGGTCCAGGAGGCGCTGGAGCGGCTGATGGAGGGGCGGACCACCCTGGTCATCGCCCACCGGCTCTCCACGGTGGTGGGCGCCGACCGGGTGGTGGTGCTCGACGGGGGGCGGATCGTCCAGCTCGGCAGCCACGCCGCGCTGATGGCCGAGGACGGCCCCTACCGGCGGTTGGTCGAGCGGCAGTTCGTCGCCGCCTGAGGCCTCATGACCGTCGGTGAACGCAGGCCCGAGGTGGGTTTTCCGCCCACACGCCCGATCTGCTAGAGGAGGGGGGTGTTCGGGCTCTTCCGCAGGCGCAGGTCCCGGCAGGACGGCGAGGAGCCGGCGGCGCCCTCGCCGGCGGAGCCCCCTGCGCCCGGGCGGGCGCCGCTGCCGGAGGGCACCGACGGGCCGCCCGAGGCCTGGGCGGCGGCGCTCGGCATCCCGGTCGAGGCGCTCGAGCCGGCCGTCCCCGAGCTCGACGCGGACGAGCGGCTCACCGCCTCGGCGGTGCTCGCGCACTTCGTGGTGCACAAGCCGGGCCCGGCCTCCTTCCCGTCGATCGCCCTGCGCATCCTCGAGCTGGTCCGGCGGCCGGACGTGGAGATCGGCGAGCTCGCCGCGCTCATCGAGCAGGACGTGGCGGTCTCCGCCGGCCTCCTGGTCCTCGCCAACTCGCCGGTGTTCCGGGGCATGGCCCAGACCCAGACGGTGCGGGACGCGGTGGCGCGGCTCGGGCTCGCCGAGGTGGCGCGGATCGCGGCGGCGCTCTCGACGCGCTCGCTCTTCCGCGCCGAGGTCCGGGCCGAGTTCGAGGTCTTCGCCCCCACCTGGAACCGGCTCTTCTACCACTCGACCACGGTCGCCCGGGCCGCCTCCGAGCTGGCCCGCCTCCGAAAGCTCCCCGCCGACCCGGACCAGGTGTTCCTCGCCGGCATGCTCCACGACGTGGGCAAGTCGATCGCGCTGCGCTCGCTCGCCGCCCTGGTCCTGGAGGGCCGGGCCGCGGTCCGGGACCCCGGCTCGATCGACCGGATCCTGCACCACGTCCACGTCCAGGTGGGCGCCGACGTGCACCGCGAGTGGGGGCTCCCCGGGCACCTGGTCCTGGTGGCCTCGCGCCACCATGACCTGCCTGCGCCGTCCGGGCCGGAGGCGACCGAGCTGCACCTGGTGCGCCTCGTCTCCGCCCTCCTGCTCCTGCGGGGCGGGGGAGGGGTCCATCCCGCCGCCGGGGCGGAGGGGGTGGAGAGCGCGATGGCCCTGGGCCTCGGGCCGGCGCGGGTCGAGGCGCTCTGCCGGACGCTGGACGAGACCGGCGAGTGGGTCCGCATGCTCTTCGGGGAGGAGCGCGGCGGGCCCTCGGCGGCGCGCTGAGGGCGAGCCCTCCGGCCTCGGCGGTCGGAGGAGGAGCGCCCCGGACCTCACCCGAGGAGCAGCGCCGCGTCCCCGGGCTCCGGCTCCCCGGCGCCGAGGAGGTCCACCCCGTTGCGGGCCAGGCGCCGCGCGGCCGCGGCGGCGCGAGGCCCCCGGCCCGCGTCCAGGCACCACTGCGCGTGCGAGGCGAGGAGGGCCAGGGCGAGCGTCCTCCCGAGCGTGAGGGCGAGCCGCCGGGCGCCGCCCTCGCGCGCCGCCGGTGGCGCGATGGAGGAGAGCGCCGCCTCGGCGTGGGCCAGGGCCGCGCCCGCGGCGTCGACCGCCGGGCGGAGGGAGGGATCGCGCACCTCGCCCAGCCTACCCCGGAGCTCCGCGCGAAGCGCCGCCGCCCCGTCGGCGGCCAGGGCCCGCAGGGCGTCGAGCGAGAGCACGTCGGTGGTCCCCTCCCAGATGGGCAGGACCTGGGCGTCGCGCACGAGGCGCGGGAGGCCGGTGTCCTCCACGTACCCGGCCCCGCCGAAGCACTCGACCACCTCCGAGGTCACCGCCACCGCCTGCTTGCCGGTGGTGAGCTTGGCGAGCGGGGTGACGGCGCGGAGGAGGGCGCGCTCGCCCGGGCTCGCCTCGCCGGCCTCGGCGCGCCCCATGAGCGCGGCGGCGCGGAACGCGAGCAGGAACGCTC
>DATKAL010000205.1:0-12744 GCA_035498135.1 Anaeromyxobacter sp. | reverse complement strand
CTCCTCGACGAGCCCACCAACCACCTCGACGCCGACACCGTCGACTGGCTGGAGGAGGAGCTGGACCGGCACGAGGGGGCGCTCCTCCTCGTCACCCACGACCGCTACTTCCTCGACGACCTGGTGGACCGGATCGTCGAGATCACCCCCGGCGCCGGGGTGACCAGCTTCCCCGGGAACTACGAGGCGTACCTCTTCCAGAAGCTCGAGGCGGAGGAGCAGGCGGCGGTGGCCCAGCACAAGCGCGACCGCTGGATCGCCCAGGAGGTGGCCTGGCTCCGCCGCGGGGTGGAGGCGCGCCGGACCAAGTCGAAGGCGCGCATCGAGCGGGCGAAGCGGCTGATGGCGGAGAAGGGCTTCAGCCGCCCGCGGGCCGCCGCCCTCGAGCTCGCCGCCGCCCCGCGCCTCTCCCAGGTGGTGCTCGAGGCGCACGGGGTGTCGAAGCGGTTCGGCGAGCGGGCGGTGCTCCGGGACGTCGAGCTCCTCGTCCAGCGGGGCGAGCGGGTGGGGATCGTCGGGCCGAACGGCGCGGGGAAGACCACGCTCCTGCGGGTCCTCCTGGGCGAGCTGCCGCCCGACGCCGGGCGGGTGGTGGCGGGGAAGCGGACCCGGGTCGCCTACCACGACCAGCAGCGGGCCCGGCTCGATCCCGAGGCCACGGTCTACGAGGCCGCTGGCGGATCGCCGCTCGGGCGCGCCGGGGAAGACTTCGTGGAGCTCTCCGGCCGCCGCGTGGCGCTCCGCGACTACCTGGACGACCTCCTCTTTCCCCCGACCGTCCAGCGCATGCAGGTGAAGGCGCTCTCCGGCGGGGAGCGGAACCGCCTGCTGCTCGCCCGGCTCTTCCTCGAGGGGGCGAACGTGCTGGTCCTCGACGAGCCGACCAACGACCTCGACCTCGTCACCCTGAACGTCCTCGAGCGGCTCCTGCTCGACTTCGACGGGAGCGTCCTGCTCGTCACCCACGACCGCTACTTCCTGGACAAGGTGGCGACGGCGATCGTGGCCCTGGAGGGGGACGGGCGGGCGATCCGCTACCCGGGGAACTACGAGACCTACCGGACGCTCAAGGAGCAGGCGGAGCGCGCCGCGGCCGCGGCGGCGGGCCCGGCGCAGGCTCCGAGGGCCGAGCCGGCGGCGCCGAGGCCCACGGCGGAGCGGGCGCGGAAGCCCGGGAAGCTCTCCTTCAAGGAGGAGCGGGAGCTCGCCGGGATGGAGGCGGCGATCCTGGCGGCCGAGGGGCGGAAGGCGGAGCTGGAGGGGGCCCTCTCGGACCCGGCCACCTACCAGAAGGCAGGGGCCAGCGTGGCGGCGATGCGCGCCGACCTGGAGCAGGTGTCGGGCGAGGTCGAGCGGCTCTACGCGCGCTGGCAGGAGCTCGAGGCGATCCGGTCCGGCGCCGGGGCGTGCTAGCCTCTTCGAGGGGCCGGCAGCGCCCGGAGGCGCGCCGCTCGTCGGGGCGACGTACGAGGTGGCGCTGGTGGTCGCGGCCCGGGACGGGCACCGCTCGCACGAGGCGCGGGAGCTCGCGGCGGCGCTCTCCGGCAAGGGGTTCCGGACCGGCTCGGCCCGCCGCAGCTGGCTGGAGGACCTGGCCTGGGCGTCACCGCAGCACCCGCTCCACCCGCCGCCCGTCGGCGTCCAGCCTCCACCGGAGGACGACCATCACCTTTCCCCAGCCGCCGTGGACGGTCGGATCCTGGTGCGGGGCCCGGTAGTCGAGGACCAGGTTGGTGGAGGCGATCAGCCGGGCGAGGTGGGAGACGGGCTGCAGGGGGGCCCGGGCCATCAGGGTGACGAACAGGTCCTGCCGGAGGTCGGCGAAGCTCTGCGTCCGGCCGGGGAGGGCGACGCGCGGCTGGCACACGTCCGCGAGGCAGATGGGCAGGTCGTCGGCGCCCTGCGCTGGGCCGAGCGGGAGGATGGCGGACCCCGCCGGCGCGTGGGCCGAGGCGCCGGCGAGCCGGAGGGCGAACCGCTCGTCCGGCACCCCCAGGATCAGCGCCCGCCGGACCTGACCGGGCGAGCCGTTCCCGGCGACCGCGGTCCCGGACGAGACGACCAGCGCGAGCGCGACCATCGTTCGCACCCCATCAAGATGGCGCCGCCGTGCCGGCCCGCCAATGGCACGCGACCGGGATGGCGGGGCACCCACGATCCGGGGACCGGGTCATGACCCGGCCGGGGCTGGCAGGCAACCCGCTGTGCCGCGGGCGAGCGTCCAGTCCCCTCCTAGACCGCGTCGTACCGGTCGAACCGCATGGTGAAGAGGGCGCGCCCCTGGGTGAGGGATCGGAGCTCGGTGGCGTACCCGAACATCCTCCGGAGCGGCGCCTCCCCCCGCAGCACCCGGGTGGCCCCTCGATCGGCGACGTCCAGGACCGTCCCCTTGCGCCGGTCGAGGCTGCCGATCACGTCGCCCAGGAACTCCCCGGGGAGGACCAGCTCCAGGGCCATGAGCGGCTCGAGCAGCACCGGACGGGCCTCCTTCGCGGCGTTCCGCACCGCCTCGGCGGTGGCGATCTTGTAGGCGAAGGGGCGCGAGGCCCCCTCGCGCCACTCGACGCCGGAGGCGGTCACGCTCACGTCCTGGAGCGGATGGCCCTCCAGCACGCCCGCCTCGGCCGCCTCGCGCGCGCCGTCCTCGATCATCCGGCGCGTCTCCTCGCGGACGGCGGCGAGCCCCGCCACCTCCGGGCCGAGCTGGAAGCGGAAGCCGCCGCCGCGGGGGAGGGGCGCGACCCGCACCGCCACCCGCCCGAAGACCGGCTCCTCGTCGATCACCCGCTCGAAGGTGGCCTCCCCGGTCGCCTCCGCGGTGAGCGTCTCGCGGAGCAGCACCTGCGGCTGGCCGGTCCGCACCTCGAGCCCGAACTCCCGGCGGAGCCGCTCGGCCACGATCTCGAGGTGCAGCTCGCCCATCCCGGAGACGAGGAGCTGCCCGGTCCCCGGGTCCTCGCCGTGGCGGAAGGTGGGGTCCTCGTCGGCGATCCGACCGAGCGCCTCGACCAGCAGCTCGCGGTCGCGCTGGGAGGCGGCCTCGATCGCCTGGGAGAGGACCGGCTCGTAGGTGGAGACGCGCTCGAGCAGGAGCGGGTGGGCCTTGTCGGTGAGGGTGTCGCCGGTCCGGGTCTCCTTCAGCCCGGCCACGGCGAAGAGCTGCCCGGCCCCGAGCGCCGGCACGCGCTCCTTCTGCGCGGCGTGCATGAGCAGGATCCGCCCCGCCTTCTCGAACTTCCGCTGGCTGGCGTTCCAGACCGCGTCCCCCTCGGCGATCCGCCCCGAGTAGACGCGGAGGAAGACGTAGCGCCGCTTCTCGTCGAGGAGCGACACCTTGAAGGCGAGGGCGAGGAGCGGCCCGCCCTCGGAGACCGGCCGGTGCTCCTCCTCGCCCGTGTCCGGGTGGTGGCCGACGGGCGGGGGGAGGTCGAGCGGGGAGGGGAGGTAGTCGCAGACCGCGTCGAGCACCTGCGGGACGCCCTTGTTCCGCAGGGCGGAGCCGCAGAGGAGGGGGACGAACCGCTTGCCCAGCGTGGCCCGGCGGATCGCCGCCCGGAGCCCCGCCTCGTCCAGGTCCCGATCGGAGAGGACCGCCTCGGCGGCGGCGTCGTCGAGGTCGGCGAGGACCGCGACGAGCGCCTGGCGGTCGGCCTCGCCCGCGGGCGAGATCCCCGGCTCGGCGGTGAAGGCGCGGGGGTCCTCGGGATCGGGGAAGCGGATGGTCCGCCGGGCGACCAGGTCCTCGAAGCCGGAGAAGTCGCCCTCGGCCCCGAGCGGCCGCTGGACCGGGGCGACGTGGTGGTCGGGGAAGTGGCGCCGCAGCGAGGCGAGCGTCATCCCGAAGTCGGCGCCCACCCGGTCCATCTTGTTGGCGAAGGCGAGCCGGGGGACCTGGTAACGGTCGGCCTGGTGCCAGACGGTCTCGCTCTGCGGCTCCACCCCGTGGGCGGCGTCGAAGACCGCCACCGCGCCGTCGAGGACCCGCAGGCTCCGCTCCACCTCGATGGTGAAGTCCACGTGGCCCGGCGTGTCGATCAGGTGGATCTCGTGGCCGCGCCACTCGAAGCGGGTGACGGCGGAGGTGATGGTGATCCCGCGCTCGCGCTCGAGGTCCATCCAGTCCATCACCGCCGCGCCCTCGTGGACCTCGCCCATCTTGTGGGTCCGGCCGGCGGCGAAGAGCAGCCGCTCGGTGAGCGTGGTCTTGCCGGCGTCGATGTGCGCCATGATGCCGATGTTGCGGATGGCGCGGATGCGCCGCTCCGACGCCGGTGTCGCCTGCCGTGCCTCGCCGCTCATCCGCTCGCCCCCGCGCCCGCGCCCGGGCGTCCCGGCAGTATACGGCCCTTCGGGCGAGGCGCCGCGGAGAGGGCCGAGCGCCTCTCCCGGACCCGGCGCCGGCCGGGTGGCTTGAACCCCGGGCGCGGACCCCCTAGGCTCCGCCCCTCGTGCGCGAGACCTGCCTCCGCTGCCTCCGCCCCGCCGCCGCCTGCGTGTGCGCGCTCCTCCGGCCCGTCCCCTCGCGCTCGCGGGTGGTGATCCTCCAGCATCCCCGGGAGGCGCGGCTCGCCATCTGCACCGCCTGGCTGGCGCGGCTTGCCCTGGAGAACGCCGAGCTCCACCGCGGCGTCCGCTTCGAGGAGCACGCCCGGCTGCGGGAAGTGGTGGCCGGGCCCGACGCGGCCCTCCTCTTCCCGGGCGACGGGGCGATCCCGGCCGCCGCGCGGGCCGCCTCCCCGCCCCGCCACCTGATCGTGATCGACGGGACCTGGCACCAGGCGGAGAAGCTCCTGGTGGCGAACCCGTCCCTGGCGGCGCTCCCCCGGCTCTCGGTGGAGCCGGATCGGCCGGGCGGCTACGGCGACCTGCGCCGCGAGCCCGCGCCCCACTGTCTCTCCACCCTGGAGGCGGTGGCCCTCGCCCTCGGGGCGCTGGAGCGGGATCCCGCCCGCTTCGAGCCCATGCGCGAGGCCTTTCGCCGGAGCGTGGAGCAGCAGCTCGCCTGCGCCCGGGGGCCGAGGCGGAGCCCGCGGCACCGCGGCGCGGCCCGGGGCTGACCGGCCGATCCGCCGGCCGCCCCAAGCGGGCCCCGCCTTGACGGCGAGTTTCGATCCACAAGGAGGAAACGTCAGGGAGGGAGCCATGGCCCAGCCCACCGCAGCGCCGGCCGCCGCCTCGTCCGCGCAGGGGGCGCCGCGCGCAGCCGCTCACCGCTGGCGCTTCCACCGGACCGGCGGCCTCGACCAGGTGATGCTGGAGACGGGAGAGGATCTCGCGAACCTGGAGCGGCTCGACCAGAAGCTCTGGGTGGCGCTCTCCTGTCCGACCCGCGGCCTGGAGCTCGATCCCAGGACCCTCTCGCTCCTCGATGGGGACGGGGACGGGCGCATCCGCCCGCCCGAGCTCCTGGGGGCGATCCGCTTCTGCGCCGCGCGCCTCGGCAGCCTCGACGCGCTCCTCCGGCCCGAGCCGGTCCTCCCCCTCGCGCAGCTGGACGCGAGCAAGCCCGAGGGGGCGGCGACCCTGGGGGCGGCCCGCCAGGTGCTGGCCTACGTGGGGAAGCCGGACGCCAGCGGCGTCTCGCCGGACGACGTCGCCGACCTGACCCGCGTCTTCGAGAAGACCCTGTTCAACGGGGACGGGGTCGTCCCGGCGGAGGCGGCCTCCGACGAGGCGACGCGCCGGATCATCGAGGACGCGCTCGCCTGCGGCGAGGCGGTGCCGGACCGGAGCGGAAAGCCCGGGGTGGATCGCAAGCACCTCGACGCCTTCTTCGAGGAGCTCGCCAAGTTCGAGGCCTGGGCGCGGGAGGGCGAGGGGCCGGAGGTCGCCTTCCTCGGGCCGGCCACCGCCGCCGCCTGGGAGGCGTTCCAGGCCGTGCGGGAGAAGGTGGACGACTACTTCGCCCGCTGCCGGTTCGCGGCCGTGGACCCGCGAGCCGGCGCGGCGATGAACCGATCCGAGCCCGACCTGCTCGCCCTGGCGGCGAAGGACCTGGGCCGCTCCCGCGACGAGCTGGCGGCGTTCCCGCTGGCCCGGATCGAGGCGGGCCGGCCCCTCCCGCTCGGCCCGGGGGTGAACCCGGCCTGGTCGGCGGCGGTCGAGGCGCTCCGCCGGGACCTGGTGGGGCCGGCGCTCGGGGCCCGGCCGAGCCTCGGGGCGGAGGAGTGGGAGGCGCTCGCGGCGCGGTTCGGCCCCTGGACCGCCTGGCTGGCCCGCAAGCAGGGGGCGAGCGTGGAGAAGCTGGGGGTGGCGCGAGTCCGGGCGATCCTGGCCGCCGGCCGGGCCGGGGTGGAGGCCCTCCTGGAGAGGGACCTCGCCCAGGAGCACGAGGCGGCGGCGATCGCGGACGTGGCGCGGCTGGTCCACTACCGGCGCGACCTCCACACGCTGCTCCGGAACTTCGTCTCCTTCGCCGACTTCTACGACCCGGCGCGGCTGGCGATCTTCCAGGCAGGGGTCCTGATCCTGGACGGGCGCGCCTGCGACCTGTGCGTACGGGTCGACGATCCGGCCGCGCACGCCGCCCTCGGCGGCCTCTCGCGCATGTTCATCGCCTACTGCGAGTGCCGGCGCTCGGGCGGCGCGGCGATGCGCGTCGCCGCCTGCTTCACCCAGGGGGACTCGGACTACCTCCACGTCGGGCGGAACGGGATCTTCTACGACCGGAAGGGGCAGGACTGGGACGCGACCGTCGTCCGGATCGTGTCCAACCCGATCTCGATCCGGCAGGCCTTCTTCGCCCCTTACAAGAAGCTGGTCCAGTTCATCGAGGAGCAGGTGGCGCGGTTCGCCGCCGCGAAGGAGAAGGAGACGGAGGCCCGGCTCCAGACCACCGCGGAGACCACCGTCGGGGCCGCCGTCGGGACCGAGAAGCCGGCTCCGTCGCCGGTGGACGTGGGCCGGATGGTCGGGATCATCGCCGCCCTCGGGGTCGGCGTCGGGGCGATCGGCACCCTCTTCGGCGGCTTCGTCTCCGGGTTCCTCGAGCTCAAGCCCTGGTGGGCGAAGCTGGTGGCGGTGGCCGGGGTGGTGATGCTCGTCTCCGGCCCCTCCATGCTCATCGCCTGGCTGAAGCTCCGCCAGCGGACGCTCGGGCCGGTCCTGGACGCCAACGGGTGGGCGGTGAACGGGCGGGTGAAGGTCAACATCCCGCTGGGCATGGCCCTCACGCAGGTGGCGGCCCTGCCGCCGGGCGCCCGGCGCGCGCTGGAGGATCCCTACCTGGACCGGGCGGCCCGGACCCGACGGCGGATCCTCTGGCTGGTGGTGGCGGCGGCGGCCGCGGCCCTGGCGCTCGCCTGGCGCTACCGCTACTGGCCATTTCGGTCGTAGGCCGAGCGAGCACCGGCGTCAGCGCACGGGCGCGGTCCCGGCGGCCTGGCCCTTGGCCAGGATCGCCTCGATCCGGTCCATGATCCCGTTCATCTCCTGGATCGCCGCGGTGAACGGCGCCGAGGTGGTCAGGTCCACCCCCGCCCGCTGGAGGAGCTTCACGGGATGGTCGGAGCCGCCGGCGGAGAGGAGCGCCAGGTAGCGATCCCGGGCGGCGGTCGAGCCCCGGGCCTCGTCGTCGAGGATCGCCCGAGCGAGGGCGGTCGAGGCGACGATGCTGGTGGCGTACTGGTAGACGTAGAAGTCCCGGTAGAAGTGGGGGACGAAGCTCCACTCCACCGCGTAGCGCTCGGAGACCCGGCAGATCCCCTGGTCGTGCCCGTGGTAGCGGCGGAGGAGGCCGAGGTAGAGGGCGCTCATCGCCTCTCCGGTGAGGGCCTCCCCCTTCTCCGCCCGCTGGTGGATGGCGAGCTCGAACTCCGCGAACATCGTCTGGCGGAAGAGGGTGGTGCGGAGCGACTCGAGCCGGTCCCCGAGGAGCGCCAGCCGGGTCGGGTCGTCCTTGGCCTCGGCGAGGGCGTGGCGGAAGAGCAGGTTCTCGTTGAGCGTCGAGGCGACCTCGGCCACGAAGATCGCGTACTCCGCGGTCGGGTAGGGCTGGTGGCCGCTCGCCAGCACCGTGTGCATGGAGTGGCCCGACTCATGGGCGAGGGTCGACACCCCGAGCCACTGCCCGTCGAAGTTGAGGAGCTGGAAGGGGTGGAGGCCGTAGACGCCGGTCGAGTAGGCGCCCCCGCGCTTCCCGGTGGAGGGGAGGAAGTCGGTCCACCCCGACTGGTAGCCCTTGGCGAGCTGCTCCTGGTAGGCGGTCCCGAGCGGCGCCACCGCGGCGAGCACCGTCGCCATCGCCTCGTCGATGCCGAAGCGGCGGTCGTTCCCCTTCACCAGCGGGGTGTAGAGGTCCTCGTACCCGAGGACGTCGAGCCCGAGCATCCGCTTGCGCAGGGCCAGGTAGCGGTGCAGGGTGGGGAGGTTCGCGTTCACGTCCTTCACCAGCTGGGCGTAGACCGCGGTCGGGACGTCGTCCCGGAAGAGCGCCGCCTCCAGCGCCGAGTCGAAGCGGTGCACCCGGGCGTCGAACAGGTGCGCCTGCACCTGGCCCGCCAGCGCCGCCCCCAGGGTGCGCTGGTATCCGGCCAGCGCGCCGAAGAACCCCTCGAACACCTTGCGCCGATCGGCCGGATCAGGCGAGGTGCGCGTCCGCTCGAAGGCCGACTGGTCGAGCCGGACCTCCTCCCCGGTCGACAGCTTCACGGTGGGGTAGGGGAGGTCCGCGGTCACCAGGACCGCCTGGACGTCGCGGCCGGTGGAGGCGAAGTCGCCGGTCCGGGCCACGATCCGCTCCTCGGCCGAGGAGAGCGTGTGGGGCTTCCAGCGGAGCTGGTTCTCGAGCCAGAAGGACCAGTCGGCGAGCCGCGGGTCCTGGGGGACGAAGGCGCGGAGGCGGTCGGCCGGGAGCGCGAGCAGCTCCGGCCGGAGGAAGGCGCTGGCAGCGCTCGCCTGGACCGCCAGCTGCTCCGCCTCCCCGCGCATCGCGCGCGGACCGGGCTGGCGGAGGTCCTCGTCCCGGCGGGAGGAGGCGTAGACCTCGATCCGCGTGAGCTCGATCTCGAGCGCCGCCAGCTCGGTGAGGGCGTCCGCGAGCGCCTTCGCCGAGTCGCCCAGGTGGCCCTCGTGCCGGGCGAAGGCCGCGACCCGGGCGGGGAAGGCGGCCCGCGCCTCCTCCCAGGCCGCGTCGGACGGGTAGAGATCCTGGAGCTTCCATCGGTACCGCTCCGGGATCGCGGACCGCTCGGCAGCCGGGGCGGGGGAGGCGCCCAGGGCCAGCGCGGCCAGGGCGGTGAGGAGGGGGGCGAGGGCCACGGCGCGTTCTCCCGGTGCGAGGTCGGCACACCATACCGGAGGCCGGCGGGGCGCGCAGCGGACCGGGGGTGGCCCTCAGGGCCGGGGAGCCAGCGCGCCGCTCAGTTCGAGGCGGTCTTGGGCGCGGCCTTTGGATCGACCTTGGCGGTCCTCACCGCCGCCTTGCTCTTGGCGGTGGCGACCGGGGCCGGCTTCTGGGGCTTGGTGGCCTCGGCCATCGTGGTCTTGGTCATCCCCTCGCAGGGCAGCGCCGGCGCGGCCAGCGCCGCGAGCGTGGCGGCGGCGACGAGGTGGGCAGCGAGCTTCCTCATGGCGGACTCCTGGGCGGCGATTCCCGCCCGTGGGCACCGCGCATGGATGGTGCTGGACGGCACGCCGCGCAAGGGAACGCGCGCGCCGGGCCCGCCCGGGGGTGAAGGCTCGCTTGGGCCGGAGGGTGTCGGCCGGGTGCCGCTACCCTCGGGGCAGCTCGGCGTCCGTCCGCGAGTGCGCATCCAGCCAGGCCCCCACGAAGGTGGCCGGGCGGAGGACGGCCAGCTCGGCGTCGGCGCCCGCCCCGGCCAGCCGGACGACCTCGGCGAGGCTGGCGAGGAAGCGCTCGTGCTCCATGGCGTGCCGGGTGAGCGAGGGAGACCCGGCGTCGCGCAGGCGCCGCTCCTCGAGCTCGAACAGGGCCCGGGCGGCGGCGGAGAGCCGCCCCACCGGCCCGGCCAGGGCGGCGGCCCCGCCAGCGGCCGCGGCCGCGAGCGCGTCGGCTCGGCGCTGGAGCTCGGCCCGAAGGGGGGCGAGCGCGTCATCGTCGAAGGAACGGCGGTCGGTCATGGCTGGCTCCTCCTCGGCGGCGCGGGCCCCCCGGCACCGGTGGAGGGCTAGAGAACAGGAAACCGGTGTGGGGGAACAAGGACCGCCGGTCGCCAGATCGCGCCCCCTGCCCGCGCGCCGCCGGCGGGCGGCGTCCACTGCGGGTGGCTGCCCGAAGGGTCGGTCGATGTGGCAGGCGCGGACACCCGCCGCCTTGCGCTCGGCGGGTGCGGGCGCCCGACGGTCTGTAAGTGGACGGTGGACGCCCTGAACCGAACGTGAAGACACTCAGCGGCGGAGGCGGCTCACGCGGGCCGCGTACCATGGAAGCGGGGCAGCGCCGGGCGGGGGCGGAGGCGGAGGGACGTCGACCGGGGTCCGCTCGACGCGCCAGGCGGCGGTGGGGAGGTGCTCCTCGAGGAAGGGGAGGCCGGGCACGTAGGCGAAGACGCCTCCCGGCCGCAGCGCGCGCAGGATCTCCATGTAGCGCCGGGCGTAGCGGAGGGCCTCCTCGCCGGGGCGGAGGTGGTGGTGGAGGAGGTGAAGGGAGAAGCCGAGGTGCGAGATGACCGTCCCCAGGGTCGCCTCGGGGAGCGGCTCCTCGAGCCAGCTGGCCCGCCGGATCCCCTCCGCCGGGGTGGCGAGGCGGTCGATCCCCCGCGCCTCCAGCCCCCGCGCCCGGAGGGCCCGGACCAGCCTGGCCTCCACCCCGCAGCCGAGGTCGAGGATGGGCTCGGCCAGCCGGGCGGGGTCGAGCCCGAGCACCCGGAGCTGGGTCGAGGCCTCGTACTCGGCCGAGACCACGGGCCGGTCGGCCGCGATCGGCCCGGCCGCCGCCTCCAGGGCGCGCGCCCAGTCCACGAGCCCGGCGAGGTAGCGCGCGATCGAGGGCGCCAGCGCGGCGCCCAGGGCAGGTCCGCCGGGCCCGGCGGAGAGCGCCCGCGCCAGCTCCTCGAGCCCGCGGGCGTTCAGGCGGACCAGCTCCGCCCGGTGGGCCTCGAGCGGGAGGAAGGGGTGGCGGGCCTGCAGGGCCTGGAGGATCCGGTCGGCCAGCGTCCCGGCGGGATCGGCGTCGAAACCCGCCCCCGGGCGCGGGGCGGCCAGGGCGGCGGCCAGGCGGGCGCCGAGCGAAGGCCCGCCGCGGGCGAGGGAAGGGGGCGGCGGAGGGACGCCGGCCGCGGTGGGCTCGAGCCGCGCCAGGGCGGCGAGCGACGGCGGGGCCGAGGCCCCGCCCCAGGCGATCAGGGCGGCGCCCAGGCCCTCCAGCTCCGGGTCGGCGGCGGCCATGCGCGACGGGAGGCTAGACCGGTCCTCCCGGCCACGCAAACCCGCAGCCCAGGAAGCCCTTGCGCCCGGGGCCGGGGTGCGGGACGAAGGGGGCGGAGGTGGCCCGGATGCCCCACACGATCATCGAGCCGTTCCGGATCAAGTCGGTCGAGCCCATTCGCCTGACGCGCCGGGAGGAGCGCGAGCGGTACCTGGCCGAGGCCCGGCTGAACGTGTTCCGGCTGCGGGCCGAGGACGTGCTCCTCGACTTCCTCACCGACTCCGGCACCGGCGCCATGTCGGCCCGGCAGTGGGCCGGGATCATGGCGGGGGACGAGAGCTACGCCGGAGCCCCGAGCTTCTTCCGCTTCGAGGCGGTGGTCCGCAACCTCACCGGCTACCCGTTCGTCATCCCCACGCACCAGGGACGGGCCGCCGAGCGGATCCTCTTCTCCGTCGCCACCCGGCGCGGAGACGTGGTTCCGAGCAACACGCACTTCGACACCACCCGCGCCAACCTCGAGTACGGCGGGGTCGAGCCGCTCGACCTCGTGATCCCGGAGGGGCGGGAGCCGCGCGTCCGCCACCCCTTCAAGGGGAACATCGACCTGGCCCGGGTCGAGAAGCTCCTCGTCGAGCAGGGCGACCGCGTGCCCTTCGGGATGATCACGGTCACCAACAACTCGGGGGGCGGGCAGCCGGTCTCGCTCGAGAACCTGCGCGCCTACCGGGACCTCCTCCGTCGCCACGGCAAGCCGCTGGTGATCGACGCCTGCCGGTTCGCGGAGAACGCGATGTTCATCAAGCTGCGCGAGCCCGGGCAGGGGGCTCGGTCGGTGCGGGAGATCGCCCAGGAGATGTTCTCCCTGGGCGACGGCTGCACCATGAGCGCCAAGAAGGACGGGCTCGCCAACATCGGGGGGTTCATCGCCCTGCGGGACGAGCGCTGGGTCGAGGCGGCGCGGAACCTCCTCGTGCTGACCGAGGGGTTCCCCACCTACGGCGGGCTGGCCGGACGCGACCTGGAGGCGATCGCCACCGGGCTGGAGGAGGTCCTCGACGAGAGCTACCTCCGCTACCGGCTCCGGACCGCGGAGTACATGGGGGAGAAGCTGCTCGCGGGCGGGGTGGGGATCGTGGAGCCGACCGGTGGCCACGCCGTCTACCTGGACGCCCGCGACTTCCTCCCCCACCTCGGGCGCGAGGACTACCCGGGGTGGGCGCTGTGCAACGCCCTCTACCTGGAGGGCGGCATCCGGGGGGTCGAGATCGGGTCGGTCATGTTCGGCAAGCGGCTCGACGACGGGACGGAGACCTACCACGACCTCGACCTGGTCCGGCTCGCCTTTCCCCGCCGCGTGTACACCCAGAGCCACTTCGACTACGCGGCCGAGGTGATCCTGGAGCTCAAGGCGAAGG
>DATKAL010000204.1:0-3705 GCA_035498135.1 Anaeromyxobacter sp. | reverse complement strand
GGCGCCACCCGCGGCGCGACCGGCGCGACGGCGATCCCGTGCTTCGCCAGCGCGGCGCGGGTCTCGGGGTCGTCGGGCGCCGCCTCGGCCGCCCGGCGCAGCGCCGCCTCCCCCTGTGCGCGATCGCCGAGCCGCAGGTGGAGGAGGCCAGCCATCCGGCTGGCGGCGGCGTAGGTCGGGTAGGCGGCCAGGATCGCCCCGAGCTCCTCGAGCGCCTTGCGGTCCTTCCCTTGCTCGGCGTAGACGCGGGCGAGCAGGAGGCGGGCCGAGGGATCGTCGGGGTGGGCCTTCACCCCCTTCTTGCAGACGACCATCGCCTCCATGAAGCGCCCCGCGGAGAGGTAGCCCTCGACCAGCGGCCGGTAGGCGTCGGAGGCCGGATCGGACGCGAAGGCGTGCTCGAGGGCCGAGAGCTCGGCGGGCGAGAGGGGCTTTCCGGGGGTCGGCATCGGGGGGGCCGCCGCGCTGTCGCGGGCGGCGTTCAGGGTGTAACAAGCGGCCCCGGGCCGAGTCAAAGGGAGCTTGACACCTCCCGGCCCGAGCCGTTAAGGATGCGTTCCCCTGGACCTCGGGGGATCGCCTCGTGGGGCTGTAGCTCAGCTGGGAGAGCGCTAGAATCGCACTCTAGAGGTCGTCGGTTCGATCCCGATCAGCTCCACCAACTCCAGTAGAAGACGGGCGGTTCGGGATCCCGGACCGCCCGTTCCCTTTTGTCCCACACCGGCGCAGAGCGCCTCCCCGTTCCCTCCTCACGGTGCGGCCGGCCGCCCGGCCCCCGGGGCGGCGCCCGCCCGCTCCCCCGCGCCGGTCTCGAGCCGCACCGTCTGGGTGGGGAGGGCGATCGCGGTGCCGGCCTGCTCCACCACCTCGAGGAAGCGCAGGTAGACCTCGGTCCGCACCTCGCAGAACTCGTTCCAGTCGGCGGTCCGGAACCAGGCCATCACCTCGAGGTTGAGCGACCAGTCCTTGAACTCGGTGAAGCGGACCAGCACGTCCCCGGGGGCGATCTTCGGGTGCCCGGCCAGCACCGCGCGGATCCCGCCGATCACCGCCCGCATCTGCGCGGCGGTCGTGGCGTAGGAGAGCGAGAGGTTGGCGAGGAGTCGGAACCGGTCCCGCGCGGCGTAGCTCTCGCTCTTCATGTCGGCCAGCTTGCCGTTGGGGATGGTGACCAGGGTCCGATCGAGGGTCCGGATCCGCGTGGAGCGCATCCCGATGCTCTCCACGTGCCCGATCGTCTCGTCCACCTTGACGAAGTCGCCCAGCCGGAACTGCTGGTCCACCCCGATCGACACCGAGCCGAAGAGGTTCTCCACCGTCTTCTGGGCCGCGAGGGCCAGGGCGATGCCGCCGATGCCCAGGCCGGCGAGGAGGCTCGTCACCTGGAAGCCGAGCTCGTCCAGGACCGCCACCGCCCCCATCACCAGGAGCAGGAGCTTCGCGAGCTTGCGCCCGATGGGCAGCAGCCCGACCGCCCCGGCGTTGAGCCGCGTCCAGGGCGCCTCCGCCAGGGCCCGGAAGGCGACCTCGACCGAGCGGAACGCCGCCCAGAAGACGGCCAGGTAGGTGCCGGCGCGGAGGATCCGCTCCAGCACCCCCTGGGCGGCAGGATCGAGGAGCAGCCAGGGGTGGAGCGCGGTCGCCACGGCGATCGCCCAGAGCGCGAGGAGCGGCGCCGCCGACCGGGCGAGGAGCGCCTCGTCCCACGGGGTCCGGGTGCGCTGCGCGAGGTGCTGGAGAAACCTGCGGCTGAGCCAGCCGAGGAGCCACCCGGCGATCAGGGAGAGGACGACGAGGACCGGCAGCGCCAGCCACTGCCACCAGAGGAGGCCCATCGGCCCCGCGTGGAGGAGCGGCTCGGGGAGGCGCCGCTCGAAGAAGGGGCGCGCCTCCTCGGGGTCGAGCCGGTGCAGGCGGCGCGGCGCGGGCGCGGCGGCGGCCTCCTCGCCGGCGGGGGCGGGCCCGGGGAGCTGCGCGGCGGCGAGGGGCGAGATCGAGAGGATCGCGGCGGCGAGGGCGGCCGCGGCGCGTCGGGAGGACGTCATGGCGGAGGAGGATAGCGCGAACGCCCTCCCCCACGCGGCCTCAGGCGCTCCTCGCCGCGACCAGCGGCGCGGCCCGCTGGCGCGGCGGCGGCTTGCCCTTCTCGAACGCCGCTCCCTCCCCGTACCGCGCCACGATCTTCTTCTTGGTGTCGATCCCGGTGGCCTCGATCACGAAGGTCGGCACCCGCCGGGCGCGCACGTCCGCCACCCAGCGGGTGATCTCCCGCCGCCTCCGGGGCCGCCCGGCGGAGCGGGAGGGGCGGCGGCCCGCCAGCTCGCGCGCCAACCCCTCCTTCACCAGGTCTCCCACGCGGCGCGAGATCGCGGCCGAGACGCGGGCCACGACGCGCTCGGCGGCGTCGGCGAGGATGTGGTCGAGGGGGGTCGGGTGCCGTGCCATGGACGCGCTCCGGGGTTGAGGCCAGACCATAGTGCAGACCGGCCGATCTCGCACGCGATCACCGCGGGTGCGCCCTGTCGCGGGGCCGTGCGCTGCCGGCCCGCGGCCGAAAGCGCCAGACGGCCGTCTCGGGGACCCGCCTTGCCCCCTCGGAGCGGGACGGACGAATCGTCAGGGATCTGGCGCGGCGCCCGGGCGCGAGAGCAAGCCTCCGCGGTGGCTCGGCTTTCCGGGTGGCACGGCTCCTGCTCTCCTCCGTCGCGAGAACGACATGACGCGCCCCATCCAGACCGCCCCCATCCTCGCCGCCGCCGAGCTCGCCGCCCGCGTGGCCGACCTCTCCCGCGCGCTCGCCCGGCAGGCCCACCGCCGCCACGCGCCGCTGCTCGAGCTCTTCCGGGCGCACCTCCTGGTCCACGCCCCGGCGCACGCCCGCACCCTGCCCGAGCACGCGCTCGAGCTGGTGGAGCTGGGGCTGCGCTGGCGCGCTCACGCCGAGGGCACGTACCAGGACCCCTTCCGCGAGCCCTCGGTGGACGAGCTCGACCGGATGCTGACGAGGCTCGCCGCCGGCGGCGGCGGGCGCGAGCTCGACCGGCTCCGCGCCTGGCGCGGCTTCGTGGCCGCGGAGGGCGCGCTGGAGACCCTCCCCGACGCGGTCGTGCTCGCCTCCTGGTTCGACGAGACCGGCCGGATCCTCCTCGAGCGCGAGGCGCCGACGGCCGAGGAGCGCATCGCCCTCGTCCGCGCCCAGCTCCCGGGGCTTGCCCCCGGGATCCGGCGGTCACCGGTCACGGCCGCGCCGCGCCCCGCCCTTCGAGGCGGGCCCGGAGGAGCTCCAGGGCGCGGAGCAGATCGGGCTTCTCCGCCAGCACGGGGAGGAGCGGATCGGCGCCGAGCCGCTCCGCCCGCGCCGGAACGTTCCGGATCGTGAACCGCGCCGGATCGAGGCGCGCGTTCACGTCGCTCCAGCGCAGCGGCGTCGAGACCGGCGCCCCCGGTCGGGGGCGGACGGCGTAGGGCGCGGCGATGGTCTTGCCGTACCCGTTCTGCAGGTAGTCGAGGTAGACGCGCCCGCCCCGCTCCCCGAGCGCCCGGGCGGTGCGCGCCCTCTGCGAGGAGCTCGGGCTCCCCTCGCACCCCAAGACCACCGGCCAGCGGGGGATGCACGTCCTCGTGCCGCTGGGCGGGCAGCTCACCCACGCCCAGGCGCGGGCGCTGGGCGAGCTCCTGGTCCGCGCCGTGGAGGCGGAGCTGCCG
>DATKAL010000203.1:0-11900 GCA_035498135.1 Anaeromyxobacter sp. | reverse complement strand
CGGCGAGCCGGCGCTGGTCTACCCCCCCGACGACCGGGGCCGCTTCCTCGAGCAGCTCATGGGCGGCGCGGCGGACGCGATGGCGGGCGCGATCCAGGGGCGGCTCGCGGCCCAGGCCCGGGCGGCGCAGGCGCCCGGGGTCTACTTCCTGGCCCGCTGAGGGGAGGGGAGCCCGCCGTGCAGCAGCCGCTCTGGGCGCCGTGGCGGATGGAGTTCATCCGCGCCGAGAAGCCGACCGGGTGCATCTTCTGCCAGTTTCCCGAGGCGCCGCCGGCCGAGGACCGCCGGAACCTGCTCGTCCACCGCAGCGCGCGCGCCTTCACCGTCCTCAACCGCTTCCCCTACAACTCCGGGCACGTGATGGTGATCCCGCGGGCCCACCTGGCGGAGCTGGGCGCGCTCGGCGCCGAGGACTGGGCCGATCTGCAGGAGGAGCTCCGCCGGGCGACCGCGGTGGTGCGGGAGGTCTACCGGCCCGACGGCCTCAACGTGGGGATGAACCTGGGCCGGATCGCGGGGGCGGGGATCGTCGATCACCTCCACTGGCACGTCGTCCCGCGCTGGGCGGGCGACAACAACTTCATGCCGGTGCTGGCCGACACCCGGGTGGTGGTGGAGGCGCTCGACGAGGCCTGGCAGCGGCTCGCGGCCGGGTTCGCGGCGGTCGGGTGGAAGTGACGCACCTCTGGGTCGCGATCGCCGCCGGGGCGTTCGCCGCCGTGGTGGCGCTGGTGGCGGCCGACCGGCTGCGGCGGCGCCGCGACGAGGCCCAGGCCTACCTGAAGGGCGTCCGCTCGATCGTGTCGGGCGACTCGGACGCCGCCATCGAGGCGCTCTCCGACGCCGCCCGCCTGGGGAGCCCGGAGGCGGTCGAGACCTACCTGGCGCTGGGCGCGCTCTTCCGGCGGGACGGCGATCTCTCGCGGGCGGTCCGCCTCCACCGGAACATGCTCCTGGGGCCGGGGCTCGAGCCGGTGCGGCGCACCGAGGTGGAGCTGGAGCTGGCGGAGGACTACCGGCGGAGCGGGATGCTGGCGGAGGCGGCCGAGATCTACGAGCGGCTGGCGCCCGTCAGCCCGACCGCGGCCGCCGGGCTGCGCGAGGTCCGGATCGAACAGGGCGACCTCGGCGCCGCGGCGGCGATCCAGCGAGGGCTGGGCGGGAACGGGCCGGACCCGATCCTGGCGCACCTCCTGGCGGCGGCCGCCCGGGCCGCGCTCCCCGCCGACCCCGCCCGGGCCGCGGCGCTGGCGCAGGAGGGGCTGGCCGCCTGCCCCGCCAGCGCGGACGCGGCGCTGGCCCTGGCCGAGGCCGAGGGGGCGGCGGGGCGGGTCGCGGAGGCGCTCCGGGCGGTGGAGCGGGCCCTCGACCAGGACCCGCGCTCGGCCGCCCTCGCCTGGCCGTCGCTCCTCGCGGTGCCCGACCGGGCCGCGGCCTGCGCGCTCGTCGCCGGCCGGGTCCTCGATCGTCCGGAGGACGCCTGGCTCCAGCTCCTCCAGGCCCGGGCGCTGCACCGCGCCGGGCGCGACCCCGAGGCGCTGGTGGCCGCGCGCCGGGCGATGGAGCTGGACCGCACCGGCGAGGTGACCCTGGCGATGCGGGAGCTGCTCCGCGAGGCGGACACCCCCGCGCCCGAGGACCTCGCCGCCCGGCACGAGATCCTGGTGGCCGCGCTCCTGCGGCGGGGGCGGGCCCCGCGCTGCGGGCGCTGCGGCGCCGACGCCCCGGCCCGCTCCTGGCGCTGCCGGCGCTGCGGGGCGCACGACCCGTATCCCTGAGCGCACGGGAAGCTCCGGGCGCCGGCCGCCGTCCCCGCGCCGGCTTCGCCCTTGCTTCCGGGCGGCGCGCCCGGTAGAGACACCCGCCCATGGTGCGCGATCGCGTGGTCGAGATCTTCCGCCGGGCCCTGGCGAAGGGGGCCGCCGAGGGGCGCTGGCCGGCGGTCGAGGTCGCCTTCGCGGTCGAGGCTCCCCGCGATCCCAGGCACGGCGACTTCGCGGTGAACGCCGCCATGGTCCTGGCCAAGCCGGCGGGGAGGCCCCCCCGCGAGCTGGCGGCGGCGATCGTGGAGGCGGCCCGGGCGGTGGACGGGGCCGGCGACCTGGCCGGCCTGGAGATCGCCGGGCCGGGGTTCATCAACGTGCGGCTCGCGCCCGACGTCTGGTTCCGGGCGCTGGAGCGGGCGGTGGCGGAGGGGGCCGGCTACGGGCGCACGGCGGTGGGGGAGGGGAGGAAGGTGATCGTCGAGTACGTCTCGGCGAACCCCACCGGCCCGATGCACGTCGGCCACGGGCGGAACGCGGTCACCGGGGACGCCGTCCAGAGCCTGCTGCGCTGGGCCGGCTTTCAGGTGACGCGCGAGTACTACGTGAACGACTACGGGGCCCAGGTCCAGACCCTGGCGCGCTCGGTCCACCTCCGGTACCAGGAGCTGCACGGCCGGTCGGTCTCCTTTCCGCCCAAGGCCTATCCGGGCGAGTACGTGCGGGACGTCGCCCGGGCCCTCCAGGGGGAGTTCGGGGATCGCTTCCTGGACGCGCCCGAGGGGGAATGGCTCGCCCTCTTCCGCGACCGGGCGGTGGCCCACGTGCTCGGGCTGATCCGCGAGGATCTGGCGGCGGTGAACATCCAGTTCGACCGCTGGTCCTCGGAGAAGGCGCTCTACGAGTCGGGGACGGTGGACCGCTTCCTCCGCGTCCTGGAGGAGAAGGGGCTGGTCTACGTCGGCAAGCTCCCGCCCCCGAAGTCGAAGAAGGGGCAGCCGCCTCCCGCCGCCGCGGCCCAGGCGCAGGCGGAGGAGGAGGGGGTCTCCGCCTCGGAGGACCTGACCCTCTTCCGCTCGGCGAGCTTCGGCGACGAGGTGGACCGCCCGGTGAAGAAGGCGGACGGGACCCCCACCTACTTCTGCGCCGACATCGCCTACCACTGGGACAAGCGCCAGCGGGCCGACGTCCTGGTGGACGTGCTGGGTGCCGACCACGGCGGCTACGTCCCCCGGCTCGAGGCGGCGATGGAGGCCCTGGGGGCCGCGCGCGACGATCTCCACGTCGTCCTCATCCAGATGGTCAACCTGACCCGGGGCGGCGACGCCGTGAAGATGGGGAAGCGCTCCGGGAACGTGGTCTGGCTTCGCGAGGTGGTGGACGAGGTGGGGCGGGACGCGACCCGCTACCTGTTCCTCACCCGCCGCTCCGACGCCCCGCTCGACTTCGACGTGGAGCTGGCCAAGAAGCGGACCCTGGACAACCCCGTCTACTACGCGCAGTACGGGCACGCCCGGGTGGCCAACATCTTCCGCAAGGCGGCCGAGTCGGGGATCGCCGTGCCCGGCTTCGACCTCGCGGCGGTCCGGACCCTCACCCTCCCCGAGGAGCAGGACCTGATCCGGCGCATCGCCGCCTTTCCCGACCTGCTGGCGGGCGCCGCCCTGGCCTACGAGCCGCACCGGGTGGTCTTCTACCTGCAGGAGACCATCGCCGTCTTCCACTCCTACTACACGCAGGGGACGCGGACCGGCGAGAAGGTGGTCGGGCCGGATCCGCGGAAGACCGCCGGGCGGCTCTTCCTCTGCCGCGCGCTCCAGCAGGTGATCGCCAACGGGCTCGCGGTGCTGGGCGTCGCCGCCCCGGAGCGGATGGAGAGTCCGGAAACTGGCGATATCGACGCCGGCGCGTAGACTCGCGAGCGCGGCGCCGGGCGTTGGTCGGCGCCGGCGGGAGCACGCATGCGCGACGAGAACGCCCAGCCCCGGGAGAAGTTCGAGCTGTCCCTCGACGGGCGCCAGATCGCCTCGATCGTGGTCGGGGCCCTGGTGATCCTGGGCGTGGTCTTCGTCCTGGGCCTCAACGTGGGGAACCAGATGGCGGCCCGCCGTGCGGCCGCCGCCTCCCGCACCGGGGACCTGGCCGCCCTCGATCACGTCCCGGCGCCGGCCGCCCCCGCCGTCCCGGCCCGGAGCGACATCACCTTCTACGACCAGCTGCCCAAGGGGCGCCCCGCCGCCCCTCCGCCGCCCGAGCCCCGGACGCCGGCCCCCCTGCCTGCGCCCAGGCCCGTGGCGGCGGCCGCTCCGGCGCCCGAGGCCGCCTCGCCCGCTCCGCCCCCGCCGCCGAGCGCTCCCCCGGCCGCAGCCAAGGACGCGCCGACCGCCGTGGGGAAGCCGGTCCCGGCCGCGGTCGCCGCCCCGTCCACCGCCGCCCGTCCCGCCGCCAAGGGCGCCTGGTGCGTCCAGCTGGCCGCGGTGCAGGATCGGGCCGAGGCGGAGCGGCTCGCGACGCGCTGGAAGGGCCGGGTAGAGGCCGCCGATCTCCCGGGGAAGGGGCGGCGCTACCGGGTCCGCGCGGGGAGCTTCGAGACCCGCGAGGCCGCCGACCGGTACCTGCAGGACCTCGCCCGGCAGACCGGGACCAAGGGGTTCGTCACCGCCGATCGCTGAGGCGGCCGCGCGCCGTTCCCCAAGGGCCGCCGTTCGTCTAGAGTGCCGGCCCCATGAGCACGTTCGAGCGGCCGAAGCGGGTCGAGAAGCCCTGGGGCCACGAGCTCTGGTGGGCGCAGAGCGAGCGGTACGTCGGGAAGATCCTTCACGTGAAGGCCGGCACGCAGCTCTCGCTTCAGTACCACGAGCGGAAGGACGAGACGATCCACCTGTGGAGCGGGGAGATGGTCCTCGTGCTCCAGGAGGACGGCAAGCTCGTCGACCACTCGATGCAGCCGGGCGAGAGCTACCGGGTCCGGCCCGGGACCGTGCACCGGATGCGGGCGATCACCGACTGCGACGTGCTCGAGGTCTCGACGCCGGAGGTGGACGACGTGGTCCGGGTGCAGGACGACTACGGCCGCTAGCGGGTCGCGGCGGACGGTCGCGACCGGGCAATCGAGGACCCTCGCCCGCGTGGCGCGGGCGGCTCGCACGCGGAGTGGGGCGCGAAGGGCGCTGCGCGCCGCCGGCGGGGGTCGCGGGCCGCGCGAGAGCCGGCCGCGATCAGCGCGCCAGCATGATCCCGATCGCGGTGGCGAGCGCCACCAGCGCCGCCAGGATGGCGAGGACCTTGCGCGGGCTCTCCGCGCGTCGCTCCCGCACGCCCTCCAGCGCGGGCATCGCGCCCAGCTCGACCCAGCGCGTCGAGGTCTCCGCCCGGACCAGATCGTGGTCGCCCAGGAATCCGTGCACGTAGAGGGCGTGCAGATCGTCGAGCGAGGGGACGACCAGCTCCTCGCCGGCCGCGTTCCGCACCCGGTAACGCATCGCGGCACGCCTCACGGCGGCCCCAGCTCGGCGCAGATGGCCTCCGCCACCCGCAGGCCGTCCACCGCCGAGGAGACGATCCCCCCTGCGTATCCGGCGCCCTCTCCGGCCGGGTAGAGCCCGCGTATGCCCGGCGACTGGAGATCCTCCCCGCGCACCAGCCGGCAGGGCGCGCTGGTGCGCGTCTCCACGCCGAGCAGGAGCGCCTCTTCCGTGACGAACCCCCGCATTCGCCGCTCGAAGCCCCGGAGGCCGGCGCGGAGGGCCTCCCGGACCGCCTGCGGAAAGAGGGCGGACAGGTCTGCCGGCGTCACTCCCGGGCGGTAGGAGGTCCGCCCGGGAGGCGCCCCGGGCTTCCCGGCGAGGTAGGCGGAGAGCCGCTGCGCCGGGGCCCGGTAGCCGCCGCCGCCCAGGTGGTAGGCGGCCTGCTCCCACTTCCGCTGCCAGGCCAGGCCGGCGAGCGGGCCCTCGAACCCCTCGGCGGCGAAGTCGGCGGGGGAGACGGCCACCACGATCCCGGCGTTGGCGAGCGGGGAGGAGCGGTGGGAGTTGGACATCCCGTTGGTGCACTGCCCCTCCGGCTCGGTCGGGGTGGGGACGACCACGCCGCCGGGGCACATGCAGAACGAGAAGACGCCGCGGGCGGCGCCCCCGACGCGGGGGTTCTCCGCCAGCTTGTAGTCGGCGGGCGGAAGGCGAGGGTGGCGGCGCTCCATCCCGTACTGGATCCGGTCGATGAGCGGCTGGGGGTGCTCGGCCCGGAAGCCGGCGGCGAAGGGCTTGGCCTCGATGGGCCAGCCGCGGGCGGCGAACAGCTCGAACAGCTCCCGGGCGCTGTTGCCCGGGGCGAGCACCAGCCGGTCGGAGTCGAGCGTACGGCCGTCCGCCAGGACCAGACCGCGGAAGCGGTCTCCGGCGACGAGCAGGTCGACCGCCCGCGCCCCCCAGACGAACCGGCAGCCGCCGCGCTCCAGCTCCTCCCGCATGGCCGAGATGGCGCCCGGCAGGAGGTCCGAGCCGACGTGAGGCTTGCCCTCGGCCAGGATGCGCGAGACCCCGCCGAAGCGGGCGAAGAGCTCGACGACCTTGCGCACCGCGGGGTGGTGGATCCGCGTCCCGAGCTTGCCGTCGGTGTACGCGCCCGCGCCGCCCTCCCCGAAGTTCATGTTGGACTCGGGGTCGAGGGCGCCGGCGCTCATGAGCTCGGCCACGTCCCGGCGGCGCGGCGAGACGGTCTTGCCGCGGTCCACCACCAGCGAGGGGACGCCGCGCTCGAGGAGCCCCCAGGCGCAGAAGAGCCCCGCCGGGCCGGCGCCCAGGACGAGCGGAGGGACGGCGGGAGCCCGGACGCGGGACGGTGGTGGCTCGGGGGCGGGCACGGGCGTCACGTCGGGGGGGGCGCCTTGCACGGTCCCCTCGAGCGACACCTCGACGTTCACGAGCCAGCGGGGGTGCCCCTTCTTCCGGGCGTCGAGCGAGCGGCGCACCTCGAGCACGTCCGAGAGGTGTTCGGGCGCGACGCCCAGCCGCTCGGCGGCCCTGCGGACGAGCAGGCAGCCGTCCTCGTCGAGCCAGAGGGGGAGGTTGGAGACTCGGTAGCGCACGGCCGTACCTGGCGCGAAGCCGCTTACGCGGCGTGCCCGTCCTGTGGGCAAGGGATGCGAAGCATTCTACGCACCGGAGCGGTCCTCCTCGAGGGGGCTCTCGACGCTCAAGTACACGAAATAACTGCCCATGACACCTGGATTTCCACCCTGGCCCGGCGATTGCTCTACGCCCCCTGTCCGAAGAGAGGCGCCGCAGTCCCCGCTCGGGAGCGCCCGGGAGAAATGTCCATGATGCCTGCCCAGCTCGACGTCAAGGGAACGAAGATCCTGGCGAAGTCGCTCTTCAAGGAGCTGCGGGGCAACGGCTACTCCACGAACCAGATCCTGAGCCTCTCCACCGAGCTCATCGACCTCGTCACCCAGGACATCAAGGACGGCCACGAGGCCGCCGCCGCGGAGAGCGAGCCCATCCCGGCCCGCGCCGCGCGCCTCTTCGACGACCGGCCGAAGGACGGCTGGCGGGCCGCCCTCTAGCGCGGCTCGAGAGCCCCCGCCCCGGGACGGCGCCGAGAGAACTCGGCGCCGTTCTTGCTTTTTTCGGCCTGGCAGCCCGTCGTTTCCGTTGACACCCCCTGCCACCGAAAGTAGTTTAGGCCCCTCTTTTTCGAACCCTCCGGGGGAGGTCGAGGCACATGGCGCGCATTGCGATCAACGGTTTCGGGCGTATCGGTCGGTGCATCGTCCGCGCGGCGATCGAGCGGGGCGAGAAGGGGCTCGAGTTCGTCTCGGTCAACGACCTCACCGACACCCGGACCCTCGCCCACCTCCTCAAGTACGACTCGGTCCACGGCGTCCTCGACGCCGACGTGAAGGCGACGGAGAAGGGGATCGTCGTCAACGGGAAGGAGATCCAGGTCACGGCGATCAAGTCGCCGGCCGACCTCCCGCACGCCGCCAACAAGGTCGACCTGGTGCTCGAGTGTACCGGCCTCTTCACCGAGCGGGAGAAGACGGAGCAGCACCTCAAGGCCGGGGCCCCGCGGGTGATCATCTCGGCGCCCGCCAAGGGGCCGGACCTCACCCTCGCCTACGGCATCAACCACGACAAGTACGACCCGGCGAAGCACAAGATCATCTCCAACGCCTCCTGCACCACCAACTGCCTCACCCCGGTCGCCAAGGTCCTGCTCGAGGGGTTCGGGATCAAGCGCGGCCTGATGACCACGATCCACTCCTACACCAACGATCAGAACCTCCTCGACCTGCCCCACAAGGACCTGCGCCGGGCCCGGGCCGCCGCGCTCTCCATGATCCCGTCCACCACCGGCGCCGCCAAGGCGGTGGCGGAGGTGATCCCGGAGCTCAAGGGCAAGCTGCACGGCACCGCCGTCCGCGTCCCCACCCCGAACGTCTCGCTGGTCGACCTGACCGTCGAGCTCGGCAAGGCGGCGACGGCGGAGGAGATCAACGCCGCGTTCAGGAAGGCGGCCGAGGGCGCCCTCAAGGGCGTGCTGGTCTACTCCGACGAGCCCACCGTCTCGGTGGACTACAACCACAACCCGGCCTCGTCGATCTTCGACGCCACCAGCACCTTCGTGATCGAGGGGAGCTTCGCCAAGGTCTTCGCCTGGTACGACAACGAGTGGGGCTTCTCCAACCGCATGGTCGACGTGGCGAAGCTCGTCACCAAGTGAGGAGCGCCATGGCGCTCAGGACCATCGACCAGCTCGACCTGGCGGGGAAGCGCGCGTTCGTGCGGGTGGACTTCAACGTCCCGCTCGACGCGGCCGGCAAGGTGACCGACGACGCCCGGATCCGGGCCGCCCTCCCCACCATCCGACATCTCGTCAAGGCGAAGGCGAAGGTGATCCTGGCCTCGCACCTGGGGCGCCCGAAGGGCAAGCCGGAGGACCGGCAGAAGCTCACCCTCGAGCCGGCCGCCGAGCGGCTCTCCGAGCTCCTCGGCCAGGACGTGATCCTGGCCGACGACTGCATCGGCGACGGGGTGAGGAAGCTGGCGAAGGACCTGAAGGACGGGCAGGTGCTGCTGCTCGAGAACCTCCGGTTCCACCCGGAGGAGGAGAAGAACGACGAGACCTTCGCCAAGGAGCTGGCCAGCCTGGCCGACGTCTGGGTGAACGACGCCTTCGGGACCGCCCACCGCGCCCACGCCTCCACCGCCGGGATGGCGAGGTTCGTGAGGGAGCGGGCGGCCGGGTTCCTGATCCGCAAGGAGGTCGAGTACCTGGGCAAGGCGCTCGGCAACCCGGCCCGGCCGTTCGTCGCCATCGTCGGGGGGGCCAAGGTCTCCGACAAGATCAAGGTCCTCGAGAACCTGCTCGCCAAGGCCGACGCGGTCCTGATCGGCGGGGCGATGGCCTACACCTTCCTCAAGGCGCAGGGGGTCGCGGTCGGCAGGAGCCTGGTCGAGGAGGACAAGCTGGAGCTCGCCCGGCAGATCCTGGACCGGGCCGCCTCCCGCAAGGTCGACCTGCTCCTCCCCGTCGACCACGTGGCCGCCGCCGAGCCCAAGGAGACCGCCCAGCGGGTGGTGGTGAACGACCGCGCCCTGCCGGAGGGCCTGATGGGGCTCGACATCGGGCCCAAGACGCTCGACCGCTACCGCCAGCGGATCGCCGCCGCCAAGACCGTCTTCTGGAACGGTCCCATGGGCCTGTTCGAGCAGAAGCCCTGGGCCGAGGGGACGTTCGGGGTGGCGCGGGCGATGGCGGAGAGCCCGGCGGTGACCGTGGTGGGGGGCGGCGACAGCGCCGCGGCGGTGGAGGAGGCGGGGCTGGTCGACCGGATGACCCACGTCTCCACCGGCGGGGGCGCGAGCCTGGAGTTCATCGAGGGCCGCGAGCTGCCCGGCGTGAAGGCCTGCGAGGAGTGACCGTGGTCCGCCAGAAGTTCGTCTGCGGCAACTGGAAGATGTACAAGACCGCCCCCGAGGCGGCCGCGCTGGTGAAGGAGCTGGCGGCCGGCCTGGGCGAGGTCGCCGGCAAGGTGCAGGTGGCGGTGGCGCCGCCCTTCACCGCCCTGCACGCCGCCGTCCAGGCCGCGGCGGGGAGCGCGATCGAGGTCGCCGCCCAGGACGTCCACTGGGAGGTCCAGGGGGCCTTCACCGGCGAGATCTCCGCCGCCATGCTGGCGGAGGCGGGGTGCCGGCACGGCATCGTCGGCCACAGCGAGCGGCGCCAGCTCTTCGGCGAGACGGACGAGACCGTCCGGAAGAAGGTGGGGGCGCTCCTCTCCGCCGGGATCCGGCCCATCGTCTGCGTGGGCGAGACCCTGGCCGAGCGGGAGGCGGGCCGCACCCTGGCGGTGGTGGACCGGCAGGTCCGCCAGGGGCTGGCCGGGATCCCGGTCGAGCCGCTCGCCGCCATCACCGTGGCCTACGAGCCGGTCTGGGCGATCGGGACCGGGAAGACCGCCACCGCCGCCCAGGCGCAGGAGGTCCACGCCGCCATCCGGCGGATCCTCCGCGAGCTCGCCGGTGCGGCGGGCGACGCCATCCGCATCCAGTACGGCGGCTCGGTCAAGCCCGAGAACGCCCAGGAGCTCATGTCCCAGCCCGACGTCGACGGCGCGCTCGTCGGCGGGGCCAGCCTCAAGGCGAAGGACTTCCTCGCCATCTTGAAAGGTGCACTCCGTTGATCACTCTCGTCACCGTCATCCACGTCGTCGTCTGCGTCTTCCTCATCCTCGTGATCCTGCTCCAGGCCGGCAAGGGCGGGGGCATGGGGGCGATGGGTGGCGGCGCCGGCTCGCAGACCGTCTTCGGGGGACGCGGCTCCCAGACCTTCCTCGGGAAGGTGACCAGCGTCTCGGCGGGCATCTTCATGCTCACCTCGCTCACCCTCGCCTACCACGCCTCCAAGACCGCCTCGGTGGTCGAGCGCGAGGCCGCGCCCCCGCCCGCCTCGGCGCCGTTCGCGCCGGCGGGCGCTCCTCCGGCCGCCCCCGCCTCGGCGCCGATCGCCCCGGCCGCGCCCGCGGCGCCCGCGCCCCAGGCCCCCGCGCCGTCGCACTAGGCGCGCCTCGGTCACCCGAGCGCCGGCGCGGACGCGCGGCGCGAGGGCCCCGAAAAGGAAAAGGGGATCCGGCGGTTGCCGGATCCCCTTCAGTGCCCAGGGCGAGATTCGAACTCGCACGCCTTACGGCGCCACCCCCTCAAGATGGTGTGTCTACCAGTTCCACCACCTGGGCGAAGCGGACCGGGTTTCTAGCAAAGCCCCGTCCGGCCCGCAAGGGCCGAAACACGGCGACGGTCGGGCTCACCGCTCGAGGTACTGGGCCTTGTCCTCCACGTCCTTCCACTTGTCGGCCTCGGCGAGGGGGTCCTTCTTGTCGGCGAGGTTCGGCCAGGTCTTGGAGAGCTCCGCGTTCAGGGCGACGTAGCTGGTCCACTTCGCCGGGAGGCTCTCCTCCGGGAAGATCGCCTTGGTGGGGCAGGCGGGCTCGCAGGCCCCGCAGTCGATGCACTCCTCCGGGTGGATCACCAGGAAGTTCGGTCCTTCGTAGAAGCAGTCGACCGGGCAGACCTCGACGCAGTCGGTGTACTTGCAGCGAATGCAGGGCTCGGCGACGACGTAGGCCATCTGACCCTCCTTCGATCCCGTCGTCCTAACCCCGGGCGCCCCCCGCCGCCGCCATCTGTTCAGGCCGCCCGCGCAGGGTACAATGCGCCGGATGCCGCAGCGGGATAGGCGCGATGCGAGGGTGGACGTGCAGCTGCGCGTCCGGCTCGCCTACGGCTCCCTGGACGACTTCGTCGAGCGCCACGCGGTGAACGTCTCCCGCGGAGGCATCTTCGTCCAGACCCTCGATCCCAAGCCGGTGGGGACGGAGGTCTCCCTCGACATCACCCTGGACTCCGGGGACCAGGTGATCCGGGGGAAGGGCGTGGTCCGCTGGACGGCCCCTCCGTCCGCCCCCGGGGAGCCCGTCCGAGCGCCCGGGATGGGCATCAAGTTCACCGAGCTCTCCCGTGAGAGCCGGGCCCTGATCGACCTGATGGTGGCGACCCGGGGCGGGCAGGGCGAGAGCGACGAGCCCCCGCGGCCGGAGGAGCTGGACCTCGCGGACCTGGACTTCGAGGTCGACCT